>NZ_MAYZ01000011.1:0-851 GCF_014596375.1 Neisseria sp. RH3002v2f | reverse complement strand
TTTGACGACAGCAAAACCTCAGTAGCCGACATTGCCAAAATTATTGAGAAAACAGGTTACGGCGCGAAGGAAAAAACGGAAGATACATTGCCGCAACCCGAAGCAGAACACCATATCGGCTGGAGGTTGTGGCTGCTGTTCGCCATTAATATCCCGTTCTTAATCGGCATGGCAGGCATGATGATCGGGCGGCACGATTGGATGATTCCGCCTGTATGGCAGTTTGTACTGGCAAGCGTGGTACAGCTTTGGCTGGCAATCCCGTTTTACAAAAGCGCGTGGGCGAGCATTAAGGGCGGGCTGGCGAATATGGACGTGCTCGTTACCATAGGCACGGTGTCGATTTATCTGTATTCCGTTTATATGCTGTTTTTCAGTCCGCACGCGGCACACGGCATGGCGCATGTATATTTTGAAGCAGGCGTGATGGTGATTGGTTTTGTGTCGCTGGGCAAATTTTTGGAACACCGCACCAAAAAATCCAGCCTGAACAGCTTGGGCTTGCTGCTCAAACTCACGCCGACCCAAGTCAACGTGCAACGCAACGGCGAATGGAAACAGCTTCCCATCGACCAAGTACAAATCGGCGACCTTATCCGCGCCAATCACGGCGAACGCATTGCCGCCGACGGCATTATCGAGAGCGGCAGCGGCTGGGCGGACGAGAGCCACCTCACCGGCGAATCCAATCCCGAAGAGAAAAAAGCGGGCGGCAAAGTGTTGGCGGGAGCGCTGATGACCGAAGGCAGCGTGGTTTACCGCGCCACGCAGCTCGGCAGCCAAACCCTGCTCGGCGACATGATGAACGCGCTGTCCGAAGCGCAGGGCAGCAAGGCGCCGATTGCGCGCGT
>NZ_MAYZ01000010.1:0-1030 GCF_014596375.1 Neisseria sp. RH3002v2f | reverse complement strand
TTTTCGGCTATTTCCCTCCCCCAATACCTCCTAATTCTACCCAAATACCCCCTCAATCCTCCTCGGATACCTGATAATAAGGGATCCGGGCCGCCTTTTAGGCGGCAACAGGCACACTTAGCCTGTTAGCCTCTTTCAACAGATTCAAACACATCGCCTTCAGATGGCTTTGCGCACTCACTTTGAGCAGACCAAAATAGGCTGCCCGGGCGTAGCGGAATTTACGGTGCAGCGTCCCGAAGCTTTGTTCGATCACATAACGGGTCTTCGACAAATATCGGTTGCGTTTGGTTTGTGCTCCCGACAGCGGATGTTTGCGGTGGGCTTTGCGCATAATGCCGTCCTGCAGCCGACACTCTTCCAGATATTGCCGGTTTTCCTCACTGTCATAGCCTTTGTCGGTATAGACGGTCGTACCTTTGGGTAACCCTTCCAACAAAGGCGACAGGTGTTTGCATTCATGGGCATTGGCGGGGGTAAGGTGCAGTTTTTCGATATAGCCTTCTGCGTCAGTACGGGTATGTTGTTTGTAACCGAGTTTGTAGAGGCCGTTTTTCTTTGTCCAGCGGGCATCGCTGTCTTTACTCGGTGTGGTTTGGCCGCTGACTTGTCCTTCTTCATCGACTTCTATGGCCTGACGCTGTTTGCTGCCGGCGGTCTGAATAATGGTGGCGTCAATGACGGCGGCGGATGCTTTCTCTACTTTTAGGCCTTTTTCGGTCAGTTGGCGGTTAATCAGTTTGAGCAATTCGGACAGGGTATCGTCTTGCGCCAGCCAGTTTCGGTAGCGGCATAAGGTGCTGTAATCGGGGATGCTAAGTTCGTCAAAACGACAAAACAGGTTGAAATCGATGCGGGTGATGAGGCTGTGTTCGAGTTCGGGATCGGAGAGGCTGTGCCATTGTCCGAGCAGGACGGCTTTGAACATGGACAACAGTGGATAGGCGGGACGGCCGCGGTGGTCTCTAAGGTAACGGGTTCTTTGACGATTCAGGTACTGTTCGATCGGTTGCCAATCAATCACCTGATC
>NZ_MAYZ01000009.1:0-1050 GCF_014596375.1 Neisseria sp. RH3002v2f | reverse complement strand
TCGTTAGTGATGAACACGATAGTTCCAGCAAACTCAAACTCTTTATCAATGCCTTTGTCATCAAGATAAGCTGAAGCAGTGCTCCAACAAACTTTACGAGTTTCACCAGTATCGAGTGCAGCTTTCAGAAGGTTCAGGATATCCATGTCACTGAACACATCAACATCATCCAGAAGCAGAACTGAACCTTCTTCTTTATTTTTCCAGAGCTGTTCGTAGAGGCCAATACCTGAGATTTTACCGTTGATGCTTTTGAAAACGATTTCACCACGTTCGTCAGCAGCTTTCAGATTTTTCTCTAAAGTGTATGTCTTACCAATACCTGCAGCACCAGAGATAATTAATGAACGGATATTACCAGAAATGATGCCTTTAGTCATCATATTCATCACTGTGAAGCGTTTGTTGATACGTTGTTTCATTTCCTCTTCTGATTCAACTGAAGTCAGAGGAGAAACCTCCATTCCTTCCATTTCGATATCACATTTGAACACCCATACTCCACGTTCTTTACCATCAACCTGGATGAACACTTTACCGTCACCAAGGTGTGCTTCGTGAACTGGAACAACCTCTGGGAACCAGGTCTTAGTTGCAACAAACTTACCATTGATGTCATTGCCGCGGTAAGTACCTTTGTTGATTTGAACGTTGAACATTTTATTTCTCCATTTACTTGTTTTGTTTCGATGCAGCTATAATAACATGTTTGAAGCAGATGTACATACCTTTTTGAAAAAGATTTAAATGCCCGAAAGGGACCCGAAGGTCCCTTCATTATGAGTGCTTGTCTATCTGATGGTCTGCCAATCGTTTAGGCAGTGACCAAATGGCTTTCAAGAGACCCATGACGCAGACACAGACACCAATCCAGAGCCATAGAGTTAAGAAGAACCAGAAATCAACTGCAGTATCAACTGCACCACGTTTAATCATGTAGCGAGTAATAATGTAGCCCACTGTGAAGTAGACCACAAGGATAAAAGCAAATAGCACCATAAAAGTTATACTCATATTGCGTCCCAATATAGCTTGAACTCTATCTGATGA
>NZ_MAYZ01000008.1:0-1658 GCF_014596375.1 Neisseria sp. RH3002v2f | reverse complement strand
TGGTCGGCGACGGCATCAACGACGCACCTGCGCTCGCCGCCGCCAACGTCAGCTTTGCGATGAAAGGCGGCGCAGACGTTGCCGAACACACCGCATCCGCCACGCTGATGCAGCATTCGGTCAACCAACTCGCCGATGCGCTGTCGGTATCGCGGGCGACGTTGAAAAACATCAAGCAAAACCTGTTTTTCGCCTTCTTCTACAATATCTTGGGTATTCCGCTTGCCGCGCTCGGCTTCTTAAACCCCGTCATCGCTGGCGCGGCAATGGCGGCAAGCTCGGTTTCCGTGTTGAGCAATGCGTTGAGGTTGAAGCGGGTGAAGATTGAGTGAGACGTGGCAAAGACCGCCCGAACTTCGCCAGCCCCGGCTGGGAGCAGCGTCAAGAATTCCCCGATTGCTGGGCATGACTCGCCCAAGCGGTAAACGACATGATTGAATACAATCGGGAAGGCGGTATCCTGTAAACATCAGGTATGTTGGTTTTAGCCAAGGAAATGCAACGTTGAACTTGAGAAGTGGAGGCCGTCTGAAAGCAGGTTTTCAGGCGGTATTCTATTTAAGATTGCTATTGGATAACGGTTAGGATATAGTGGCGCTTCGATCAATATGAAATTAAGGAAAAAGGTCATGAGTGGAAAATTAGACCAAATCAGCGGTAAAGTGAAAGAAACTGCGGGAGAATTATTAAACGATTCCAAACTTCAAGCAGAAGGCGTTGTTCAGCAAGGAATCGGCAAGGTGAAAGAAGTTGCTGCCGACATTGAGGAAAAAGCCGGCGATGTACTGAAAAAAGGTAAAGAAGAAGCCGAGCATTTGATTGACGATGCGAAAGAAAAAGCTGAAAACCTGATTAACGATATCAAAAGCAAATTCTGATTCATCTTTGCTTGAAACGATATAAAAAAGCCGTCTGAAACATGATTTCAGACGGCCTTTCTCGAGGTTTGGCCGGTATCGCGGTCAGTTGCCGATAAGCCGGTTGTTGCGGTAAACCTGTCGGCGTATCGGATTGCCGTTGCGGTCGTAAACCGTGTATGCGCTGTTTGTGGGGTGCGCATCGGCGGAGAACAGGGCTTTTTTGGGCAGTATCATCGGATCTGTACGTTTTTGCCCGTCGCCGTAAAAATCTTGTACCAAATAATTGCCGCCGCCGAGTACGTTGAGCAGCCTATGGTAGCTGCTGCCTTTGACGGCTTGTTCGGAAGCGGTGCCGTCTGCGGCAAAATGGGTGATGATTTGTTCTCCGGTAACGTTGATGCCACCTGTGTCTGCGGCAGGTGTGCGGCTGCCTATCGGAATATTGACGGAGGTTCCCAAGCCGATATGGCTGCCGAAACCGCCGATGCCGAGGCTGATCGAGCTTCCGCCCGGGCCGCCGGCGCAGGCGGTGAGGAGGAGCAGGGCGGTTATGAGGGCGGATTTTTGCACGGTTGTTTTCATGATGGTGCTCCCTGTTTGGCAAATATATGGAGACCTTTGCAAAATACCTCTCTTCACCTTTTCGCTGACAGCCAGAACCCAAACACAGGTTTTCGGCTATTTCCCTCCCCCAATACCTCCTAATTCTACCCAAATACCCCCTCAATCCTCCTCGGATACCTGATAATAAGGGATCCGGGCCGCCTTTTAGGCGGCAACAGGCACACTTAGCCTGTT
>NZ_MAYZ01000007.1:0-5365 GCF_014596375.1 Neisseria sp. RH3002v2f | reverse complement strand
ACATTTTTTCCTGGCAAAGCAAAAACCCCCGGATATCCGGGGGTTTTCTGAATGGGTGTTTGGCAGTGACCTACTTTCGCATGGAAGAACCACACTATCATCGGCGCTGAGTCGTTTCACGGTCCTGTTCGGGATGGGAAGGCGTGGGACCAACTCGCTATGGCCGCCAAACTTAAACTGTTACAAATTGGTAAAGCCTTAATCAATTATTTGGTGATGACTGAATCAGTCAGTAAGCTTTTATCTCTTGAAGTTCTTCAAATGATAGAGTCAAGCCTCACGAGCAATTAGTATGGGTTAGCTTCACGCGTCACCGCGCTTCCACACCCCACCTATCAACGTCCTGGTCTCGAACGACTCTTTAGTGTGGTTAAACCACAAGGGAAGTCTCATCTTCAGGCGAGTTTCGCGCTTAGATGCTTTCAGCGCTTATCTCTTCCGAACTTAGCTACCCGGCTATGCAACTGGCGTTACAACCGGTACACCAGAGGTTCGTCCACTCCGGTCCTCTCGTACTAGGAGCAGCCCCCGTCAAACTTCCAACGCCCACTGCAGATAGGGACCAAACTGTCTCACGACGTTTTAAACCCAGCTCACGTACCACTTTAAATGGCGAACAGCCATACCCTTGGGACCGACTACAGCCCCAGGATGTGATGAGCCGACATCGAGGTGCCAAACTCCGCCGTCGATATGAACTCTTGGGCGGAATCAGCCTGTTATCCCCGGAGTACCTTTTATCCGTTGAGCGATGGCCCTTCCATACAGAACCACCGGATCACTATGTCCTGCTTTCGCACCTGCTCGACTTGTCGGTCTCGCAGTTAAGCTACCTTTTGCCATTGCACTATCAGTCCGATTTCCGACCGGACCTAGGTAACCTTCGAACTCCTCCGTTACTCTTTGGGAGGAGACCGCCCCAGTCAAACTGCCTACCATGCACGGTCCCCGACCCGGATTACGGGTCTGGGTTAGAACCTCAAAGACACCAGGGTGGTATTTCAAGGACGGCTCCACAGAGACTGGCGTCTCTGCTTCTAAGCCTCCCACCTATCCTACACAAGTGACTTCAAAGTCCAATGCAAAGCTACAGTAAAGGTTCACGGGGTCTTTCCGTCTAGCAGCGGGTAGATTGCATCTTCACAACCACTTCAACTTCGCTGAGTCTCAGGAGGAGACAGTGTGGCCATCGTTACGCCATTCGTGCGGGTCGGAACTTACCCGACAAGGAATTTCGCTACCTTAGGACCGTTATAGTTACGGCCGCCGTTTACTGGGGCTTCGATCCGATGCTCTCACATCTTCAATTAACCTTCCAGCACCGGGCAGGCGTCACACCCTATACGTCCACTTTCGTGTTAGCAGAGTGCTGTGTTTTTAATAAACAGTCGCAGCCACCTATTCTCTGCGACCCTCCTGGGCTTACGGAGCAAGTCCTTAACCTTAGAGGGCATACCTTCTCCCGAAGTTACGGTATCAATTTGCCGAGTTCCTTCTCCTGAGTTCTCTCAAGCGCCTTAGAATTCTCATCCTGCCCACCTGTGTCGGTTTGCGGTACGGTTCGATTCAAACTGAAGCTTAGTGGCTTTTCCTGGAAGCGTGGTATCGGTTACTTCGTGTCCGTAGACACTCGTCGTCACTTCTCGGTGTTAAGAAGACCCGGATTTGCCTAAGTCTTCCACCTACCGGCTTAAACAAGCTATTCCAACAGCTTGCTAACCTAACCTTCTCCGTCCCCACATCGCATTTGAATCAAGTACAGGAATATTAACCTGTTTCCCATCGACTACGCATTTCTGCCTCGCCTTAGGGGCCGACTCACCCTACGCCGATGAACGTTGCGTAGGAAACCTTGGGCTTTCGGCGAGCGGGCTTTTCACCCGCTTTATCGCTACTCATGTCAACATTCGCACTTCTGATACCTCCAGCACACTTTACAATGCACCTTCATCGGCCTACAGAACGCTCCCCTACCATGCCGGTAAACCGGCATCCGCAGCTTCGGTTATAGATTTGAGCCCCGTTACATCTTCCGCGCAGGACGACTCGACCAGTGAGCTATTACGCTTTCTTTAAATGATGGCTGCTTCTAAGCCAACATCCTGGCTGTCTATGCCTTCCCACTTCGTTTACCACTTAATCTATCATTTGGGACCTTAGCTGGCGGTCTGGGTTGTTTCCCTCTTGACAACGGACGTTAGCACCCGCTGTCTGTCTCCCGAGGAACCACTTGATGGTATTCTGAGTTTGCCATGGGTTGGTAAGTTGCAATAACCCCCTAGCCATAACAGTGCTTTACCCCCATCAGTGTCTTGCTCGAGGCACTACCTAAATAGTTTTCGGGGAGAACCAGCTATCTCCGAGTTTGTTTAGCCTTTCACCCCTATCCACAGCTCATCCCCGCATTTTGCAACATGCGTGGGTTCGGTCCTCCAGTACCTGTTACGGCACCTTCAACCTGGCCATGGATAGATCACTCGGTTTCGGGTCTACACCCAGCAACTATTCGCCCTATTAAGACTCGGTTTCCCTACGCCTCCCCTATTCGGTTAAGCTCGCTACTGAATGTAAGTCGTTGACCCATTATACAAAAGGTACGCAGTCACACCACTAGGGTGCTCCCACTGTTTGTATGCATCAGGTTTCAGGTTCTATTTCACTCCCCTCCCGGGGTTCTTTTCGCCTTTCCCTCACGGTACTGGTTCACTATCGGTCGATGATGAGTATTTAGCCTTGGAGGATGGTCCCCCCATATTCAGACAGGATTTCACGTGTCCCGCCCTACTTTTCGTACGCTTAGTACCACCGTTGTGATTTCGAATACGGGACTATCACCCACTATGGTCAAGCTTCCCAGCTTGTTCTTCTATCTCAACAGTTATCACGTACAGGCTCCTCCGCGTTCGCTCGCCACTACTTGCGGAATCTCGGTTGATTTCTTTTCCTCCGGGTACTTAGATGGTTCAGTTCTCCGGGTTCGCTTCTCTAAGTCTATGTATTCAACTTAGGATACTGCACAGAATGCAGTGGGTTTCCCCATTCGGACATCGCGGGATCATAGCTTTATTGCCAGCTCCCCCGCGCTTTTCGCAGGCTTACACGTCCTTCGTCGCCTATCATCGCCAAGGCATCCACCTGATGCACTTATTCACTTGACTCTATCATTTCAAGAACTTCTTTGACTTCGTTTACCTACCCGTTGACTAGGTAAGTAAACTTGAAATTCCTACTTTGATAAAGCTTACTGCTTTGTTGTGTCTTAATCCTGCCTTTTGTGTTTCAGGATTAAGTCGATACAATCATCACCCAAATACTGTGTTTGTTTTCTTTTCTCTCGCGAGAGATTTTTACCCTTTGCAAAAGGTAAAAATCAAAACAAACTCATTGTCTTTGTTTGTTGATTTCGGCTTTCCAATTTGTTAAAGATCGATGCGTTGTTATTCTACTTCGCAAATCAAAATAAGCTGCTAAAAATAGCAAACTTGCTTTCATTTGTAAAGTTCTGGTGGAGGCAAACGGGATCGAACCGATGACCCCCTGCTTGCAAAGCAGGTGCTCTACCAACTGAGCTATGCCCCCGTTATTGGTGGGTCTGGGAGGACTTGAACCTCCGACCCCACGCTTATCAAGCGTGTGCTCTAACCAGCTGAGCTACAAACCCGGATTCTCTTCTTAAGCGAATCTTGCCTTCACTCAAGCTTCTTCCGCATCTTTTCAGTTTACCGATAAGTGTGAATGCCTAAAGCCTCTTCTTTCTCTAGAAAGGAGGTGATCCAGCCGCAGGTTCCCCTACGGCTACCTTGTTACGACTTCACCCCAGTCATGAAGCATACCGTGGTAAGCGGACCCCTTGCGGTTATCCTACCTACTTCTGGTATCCCCCACTCCCATGGTGTGACGGGCGGTGTGTACAAGACCCGGGAACGTATTCACCGCAGTATGCTGACCTGCGATTACTAGCGATTCCGACTTCATGCACTCGAGTTGCAGAGTGCAATCCGGACTACGATCGGTTTTGTGAGATTGGCTCCACCTCGCGGCTTGGCTACCCTCTGTACCGACCATTGTATGACGTGTGAAGCCCTGGTCATAAGGGCCATGAGGACTTGACGTCATCCCCACCTTCCTCCGGCTTGTCACCGGCAGTCTCATTAGAGTGCCCAACTGAATGATGGCAACTAATGACAAGGGTTGCGCTCGTTGCGGGACTTAACCCAACATCTCACGACACGAGCTGACGACAGCCATGCAGCACCTGTGTTACGGCTCCCGAAGGCACTCCTCCGTCTCTGGAGGATTCCGTACATGTCAAGACCAGGTAAGGTTCTTCGCGTTGCATCGAATTAATCCACATCATCCACCGCTTGTGCGGGTCCCCGTCAATTCCTTTGAGTTTTAATCTTGCGACCGTACTCCCCAGGCGGTCAATTTCACGCGTTAGCTACGCTACTGAACAATCAAGTTGCCCAACAGCTAATTGACATCGTTTAGGGCGTGGACTACCAGGGTATCTAATCCTGTTTGCTACCCACGCTTTCGAGCATGAACGTCAGTGTTATCCCAGGAGGCTGCCTTCGCCATCGGTATTCCTCCACATCTCTACGCATTTCACTGCTACACGTGGAATTCTACCTCCCTCTGACACACTCTAGTCACCCAGTTCAGAACGCAGTTCCCAGGTTGAGCCCGGGGATTTCACATCCTGCTTAAGTAACCGTCTGCGCTCGCTTTACGCCCAGTAATTCCGATTAACGCTCGCACCCTACGTATTACCGCGGCTGCTGGCACGTAGTTAGCCGGTGCTTATTCTTCAGGTACCGTCATCAGCCGCTGATATTAGCAACAGCCTTTTCTTCCCTGACAAAAGTCCTTTACAACCCGAAGGCCTTCTTCAGACACGCGGCATGGCTGGATCAGGCTTGCGCCCATTGTCCAAAATTCCCCACTGCTGCCTCCCGTAGGAGTCTGGGCCGTGTCTCAGTCCCAGTGTGGCGGATCATCCTCTCAGACCCGCTACTGATCGTCGCCTTGGTGGGCCTTTACCCCACCAACTAGCTAATCAGATATCGGCCGCTCGAATAGCGCAAGGCCCGAAGGTCCCCTGCTTTCCCTCTCAAGACGTATGCGGTATTAGCTGATCTTTCGATCAGTTATCCCCCACTACTCGGTACGTTCCGATATGTTACTCACCCGTTCGCCACTCGCCACCCAAGAAGCAAGCTTCTCTGTGCTGCCGTCCGACTTGCATGTGTAAAGCATGCCGCCAGCGTTCAATCTGAGCCAGGATCAAACTCTTATGTTCAATCTCTAACTTTTTAACTTCTGGTCTGCTTCAAAGAAACCGACAGGACAATGTTCAAAACAT
>NZ_MAYZ01000006.1:0-14341 GCF_014596375.1 Neisseria sp. RH3002v2f | reverse complement strand
CATCTTGTCTGTCAAACGACTCAGCGCCGATGATAGTGTGGTTCTTCCATGCGAAAGTAGGTCACTGCCAAACACCCATTCAGAAAACCCCCGGATATCCGGGGGTTTTTGCTTTGCCAGGAAAAAATGTTGGGGGTGGTAGGACGGTATCTGTACGGTGTCTGGTTGGGTTTGTAGAGGGACGACTTGAAACTTTTGGATATTCATTTTAAAATGACGTAATTTTATTATTTACCACACGTTGAAGGAAAAACCATGAAAAAAATGTTTGTATTGTTCTGTATGCTGTTCTCCTGCGCCTTCTCTTTTGCTGCGGTAAACGTCAATGCCGCTTCCCAGCAGGAATTGGAGGCGCTGCCGGGAATAGGTCCGGCAAAGGCAAAGGCCATTGTGGAATACCGTGCGCAAAACGGTGCGTTCAAGTCTGTGGACGAGTTGACAAAGGTTAAGGGTATCGGCCCTGCGGTGTTGGCGAAGCTGAAGGACCAGGCTTCTGTCGGTGCGCCTGCGCCTAAGGCCCCAGCCAAACCGGCTATACCCGCAGCTAAAAAATAGGGCGGGAAGGAAATAAAAGGGTGTCAGATAAGATTCTGACGCCCTTTTTTCTGGGAATTTAGATTAATTTTGAGGGATATTTGGGAACTTCCCTGTTTTTTAATATGGGAATTTGAAGTTTCATATTATTTTCATAAGGAAATGATTTATGTTTTCTTTTAGGAGTCATCCTAAATAACTAGGGATATTTACATCTGAGTCAGAATTATCCCATGAGAGAAAGTTGCTAAGCCGATATAAGCAAAACAGGCTCATTGGACTATTTGTTACAGGCATCACAATTGGCGTAAACAAAAATGCCTCCACCCATTATTTTAACTGTTTACGTCTACCTATCTATCAGAATAGTCCGTATTTGGAGATCTTCAACGGAGAAGTGGTAGCCGATGAAAGCTATTTTGATAGATACTGTAAAGGCAAATGTAGTCGCGGATCAGCCGGGAAAGTCGCCGTAATCGTAATCGGGTTTTAAAGCGTGATGGTAAGGTTTTCAGCGTTTCGGTACCGAATATCTAGATAGCCCTTATTGTTGCTGATTATCCTTTAACAGGTTAAGCCTGACAGCGTTATTTATATCGGTTGCTACCACGGTTATGACATATTGGATGTAAACGGATTTACCCGCTTCCACATCAATCACAGTATACATTTCCACAACGATAAAACCTTATTAACGGAATTTAGAATTTTTAGAAACCAAAATGTAAATTACGTAAGTTTAACGGTATTCCTCAAGAGCATTTTGAGCTGTATTTGAAGGTATGTACAAATATCGTATGATGACCGTTTACCGGTTTTATATCAGCTAAATGAGCTTGTTTTTTGCCTCTTTCTTTTTTAACGGCTAGATAGGTTGGGGTGGAATAAAAATTTTGTCTTTTTGATTATTGGGCAGATAAAGACGTCGATATCCGATACATCCCCAACATAGTAGAAGGAGAAATGCCGTCTGAAGGACGGTTTTTGTTTTGGAAACCTTGTGTTTTATCCTGTTGCCCTTATTTTACTGGTAATTTTGTTTCGAATTAGATGAAAAGATGAGTAATCAAGATTTTTACGCGACGTTGGGTGTAGCAAGAACAGCTACCGATGAAGAAATTAAAAAAGCCTACCGTAAATTGGCAATGAAGTATCATCCTGACCGTAATCCTGATAATAAAGAGGCGGAAGAGAAGTTTAAAGAAGTACAAAAGGCATATGAAACTTTGTCCGATAAAGAAAAGCGTGCTATGTATGACCAATATGGCCATGCGGTATTCGAAGGAGGAGGTCAAGGAGGATTTGGAGGGTTTGGCGGATTTGGCGGTGCTCAAGGTTTTGACTTTGGGGATATTTTCAGCCAAATGTTTGGAGGCGGTTCAGGGCGTGCCCAGCCTGATTATCAGGGTGAGGATGTTCAAGTCGGTATCGAAATCACGCTTGAAGAAGCAGCAAAAGGCGTGAAGAAACGCATCAATATTCCGACTTATGAAGCGTGCGATGTCTGCAACGGCAGCGGCGCGAAACCCGGGACATCCCCTGAAACCTGTCCGACTTGTAAAGGCTCGGGTACGGTGCACATCCAGCAGGCGATTTTCCGTATGCAACAGACTTGTCCGACTTGTCATGGTGCAGGTAAGCATATTAAAGACCCTTGTATTAAATGTCACGGGGAAGGACGGAATAAAACCAGCAAGGCTGTAGAAGTCAATATTCCTGCAGGCATAGATGACGGACAACGTATCCGTTTGAGCGGGGAAGGCGAGCCGGGAAGGCATGGTGCGCCTGCAGGCGATTTGTATGTAACGGTGCGTATCAGGGCCCATAAGATTTTCCAACGTGATGGTTTGGATTTGCATTGCGAACTGCCGATTAGTTTTGCCACAGCTGCTCTGGGCGGTGAGTTGGAAGTACCGACGTTGGACGGCAAGGTTAAGCTTACTATTCCCAAAGAAACCCAGACAGGCAGAAGGATGCGTGTGAAAGGTAAGGGTGTCAAATCGTTGCGCAGTAGTGCAATCGGTGATTTGTACTGCCATATTGTTGTTGAGACGCCTGTTAATTTGACCGACCGTCAAAAAGAGCTTTTGGAAGAGTTTGAGCGGATTTCTACCGGGCTGGAAAATCAAACACCGCGTAAGAAATCGTTTTTAGACAAGCTTCGCGATTTGTTTGATTAGTTTTAAAGTCTGGAAACAAACAGCCGTATTGGGGCATCTCCCTGATACGGCTGTTTTATTGTCTGAAAATAGTTTTTTGTATTTTCAGGGGAATATGGGATACGGCTGTATAACTGTTTTTAACTGTTCTTTTTAAAACTTGACATTATGATGTGATGCCAACAATATGTGAAAGTCTGTTTTTTAAAGGAAGAGTAATGAGCAAATCTTTATCCGGTTCTGCTGAAGAATACCGCGAACTGACGCTCCGCGGCATGATACTCGGCGCATTGATTACCGTGATTTTTACTGCGTCTAACGTTTATCTCGGCTTGAAAGTCGGGTTGACCTTTGCATCGTCGATTCCCGCAGCAGTGATTTCGATGGCGGTTTTAAAGTTTTTCAAAGGCAGCAATATTTTGGAAAACAACATGGTGCAGACGCAGGCTTCTGCGGCGGGTACGCTTTCGAGCATTATTTTTGTTCTGCCCGGTTTGTTGATGGCGGGCTATTGGAGCGGTTTTCCGTTTTGGCAGACTGTGCTGTTATGTATGGCGGGCGGGATTTTGGGGGTGATTTTCACCATTCCGCTGCGTTACGCGATGGTGGTGAAAAGCGAGTTGCCTTATCCCGAAGGCGTGGCGGCGGCGGAGATTTTGAAAGTCGGCAGCCACGAGGAAGAGGAAGACCGTCAGGGCGGCAGCGGTATTAAAGAGCTGGCGGCAGGCGGCGCATTGGCAGGCTTTATGAGCTTTTGTTCCAATGGTTTGCGCGTGATTGCCGATAGTGCGAGTTATTGGTTCAAAAGCGGCACGGCGATTTTCCAACTGCCGATGGGTTTTTCAATGGCATTGTTGGGCG
This sequence comes from Neisseria sp. RH3002v2f, assembly GCF_014596375.1. Taxonomy (NCBI): domain Bacteria; kingdom Pseudomonadati; phylum Pseudomonadota; class Betaproteobacteria; order Neisseriales; family Neisseriaceae; genus Neisseria; species Neisseria sp. RH3002v2f. The sequence continues at coordinate 10,787 of NZ_MAYZ01000006.1, read as the reverse complement.
CGGGCTATTTGGTCGGATTGACGGGCGGTATCGCCATCCTGTTGGGCATTTCGATTGCGTGGGGTATTGCCGTGCCGTATTTCTCCTCACACATTCCGCAACCTTCCGATATGGAAATGGCGGCGTTTGCGATGAAGCTGTGGAAGGAAAAAGTGCGTTTTATCGGTGCAGGAACCATAGGTATCGCGGCGGTTTGGACGCTTTTGATGCTGCTCAAGCCGATGGTGGAAGGCATGAAGATGTCGTTCAAGAGTTTTGGCGGCGGTGCGCCCGCTACAGAACGCTCTGAACAGGATTTGTCGCCTAAAGCCATGATTTTCTGGGTATTGTCTATGATGTTTATTCTAGGCGTGTCGTTTTACCACTTTATCGGCGATTCGCACATTACGGGCGGCATGGCTTGGCTTTTAGTGGTCGTTTGCACGCTTTTGGCTTCCGTCATCGGCTTTTTGGTCGCCGCCGCCTGCGGTTATATGGCGGGTTTGGTCGGCTCGTCTTCCAGCCCGATTTCCGGCGTGGGCATCGTTTCCATTGTCATCATTTCGCTGGTTTTATTGGTTGTGGGCGAATCAGGCGGTTTGATGGCGGATGAAGCCAACCGCAAATTCTTACTGGCATTGACGCTTTTCTGCGGATCGGCAGTAATCTGCGTCGCTTCGATTTCCAATGACAACCTGCAAGACTTGAAAACCGGCTACCTGCTTAAAGCAACGCCTTGGCGGCAGCAAGTCGCCCTGATTATCGGCTGTATCGTCGGTGCGCTGGTTATTTCGCCCGTGTTGGAACTGCTTTACGAAGCCTACGGCTTTACCGGCGCAATGCCGCGCGAAGGCATGGATGCGGCGCAGGCTTTGGCAGCCCCTCAAGCGACTTTGATGACGACCATCGCGTCGGGCATTTTCGCCCACAACCTTGAATGGGTCTACATCTTTACCGGCATCGCGATTGGAGCGGTATTAATCGTCGTCGATTTGGTGTTGAAAAAATCATCAGGCGGTAAACTTGCTCTGCCCGTCCTTGCGGTCGGTATGGGTATTTATCTGCCGCCGTCCGTCAATATGCCCATTGTGGCAGGTGCGGTGTTGGCGGCGGTGCTGAAACACATCATCGGTAAAAAAGCGGAAAACCGTGAAGGCCGTCTGAAAAACGCCGAGCGCATCGGAACCTTGTTCTCTGCCGGCCTGATTGTCGGCGAAAGCCTGATTGGTGTGATTATGGCGTTTATTATTGCCTTCTCCGTGACCAACGGCGGCTCGGATGCGCCGCTTGCGTTGAATCTGGAAAACTGGGATGCCGCCGCCTCATGGTTGGGTTTGGCGTTCTTCGTTACCGGGATGTTTTTCTTTGCACAGCGCGTACTGAAGGCGGGTAGGTAGCCTGTTGGAGAAAATGCCGTCTGAAACGTTCAGACGGCATTTTTTATCAGGAAAGCGTAAGGCGGAGCTTTTCGGCTTGTGCCCACGTTTTGCCGGCAAGGTCTTTGGGCGAAAGCAGCGGCGCGGTTTGAAGCGGCCAGCCTATGTCTATTGCCGGGTCGTTCCATATTAAAACCTGTTCGGCTTCCGGCTTGTAATAGTCCGTGCATTTGTAGGTAAGTTCGGCCGTGTCGCTCAAAACGTAAAAACCGTGTGCGAAGCCTTCGGGTATCCAAAGCTGGTATTGGTTTTGCGCCGACAGGGTTGCGCCTGCCCATTTGCCGAAAGTCGGCGAACCTTCTCGTATATCGACGGCCACGTCGAACACTTCGCCGACAACTACGCGTACGAGTTTGCCTTGTGTATTTTCGGTTTGGTAGTGTAGGCCGCGCAATACGCCTTTGCTGGATTTGGAGTGGTTTTCCTGCACGAAAGTTCGATCGGCAATATTTTCTTTGAACCACCCGTCGCGGAAGGTTTCCATAAAAAAGCCGCGCCCGTCTTTGAATATTTGCGGTTTTAAAATTTTTACGTCGGGGAGGGCGGTGTCGATGATGTTCATGATTTTCTCTGTATGCCGTCTGAAGAAAGTGGTTCAGACGGCATTTATTTGCCGATCAGGTGCAGCAGGTATTGCCCGTAGGCGGTTTTTTCCAAATGTTTTGCTCGTGTTTCTACATCTTTTTTCGTCAGCCAGCCGTTGCGCCAAGCGATTTCTTCCAGGCAGGCGATTTGCAGGTCTTGGATGTTTTGCACGGTTTGGACGAATGAAGAGGCTTCGTGCAGACTCTCGTGGGTACCGGTGTCCAACCATGCGAAACCGCGTCCTAAGATTTGGACGGACAATGAACCGTCTTCCAAATACATTTGGTTGAGGTCGGAAATTTCCAATTCACCGCGTGCGGACGGTTTGAGCTGTTTGGCGAACTCGACGGCGCGGTTGTCGTAGAAGTACAAGCCGGTTACCGCCCAATCGGATTTGGGCTGTTGCGGTTTCTCTTCGATAGACAGGGCGTTGAAATTTTCGTCAAATTCGACCACGCCGAAACGCTCGGGGTCTTTAACCTGATAACCGAATACGGTTGCGCCGTGGGTCTTGGCGGCGGCCTGTTTCAATGTTTGCGTAAACGATTGACCGTAGAAAATATTGTCGCCCAAAACCAAGCAAACATTGTCATTGCCGATAAATTCTTCGCCGATGATAAATGCCTGTGCCAAGCCGTCCGGGCTGGGTTGCACGGCATAGCTGATGGAAATGCCGAAATCGCTGCCGTCGCCGAGCAGGCGTTTGAAAGAGGCGTTGTCTTCGGGCGTGGTAATCACCAAAATGTCGCGGATTCCTGCCAGCATCAATACGGACAGGGGATAGTAAATCATGGGCTTGTCGTACACGGGCAGCAGCTGTTTGGATACGCCGCGCGTGATGGGGTAGAGGCGTGTGCCGCTGCCGCCGGCAAGGATGATGCCTTTCATGGGTTTTCTCCTGAGTAGTGTGTGTTTGCGCGATTTTCAGACGGCCTAATATGGGAACAGGCCGTCTGAAAACTTATTTTCCGGTGCCTAAACGTTCCAAACGGTAGCTGCCGTTCAATACGTTTTGCCACCAGGTTTTGTTGTCCAAATACCATTGCACTGTTTTGCGGATGCCGGATTCGAATGTTTCCTGAGGTTTCCAGCCCAGCTCCCTACCGATTTTGGCTGCATCAATGGCGTAGCGCACGTCATGGCCGGGGCGGTCTTGTACGAAAGTAATCAAATCTTCATAACGTGCCACACCCGCCGGTTTTTCAGGAACAAGCTTTTCCAGCAGGGTGCAGATGGTTTTGACGACTTCAATATTGGCTTTTTCATTGTGGCCGCCGATATTGTAGGTCTCGCCGACAACACCTTCGGTAACAACCTGATACAGCGCACGTGCGTGGTCTTCGACAAACAGCCAGTCGCGGATTTGCATACCGTCGCCGTACACAGGCAGCGGTTTGCCGTCAAGCGCGTTCAGAATCATCAAAGGAATGAGTTTTTCCGGGAAATGGTAAGGGCCGTAGTTGTTGGAGCAGTTGCTTACAATGGTCGGCAAACCGTAAGTACGCAACCATGCGCGGACGAGGTGGTCGCTGGACGCTTTAGAAGCAGAGTAGGGGCTGGACGGCGCGTAGGGCGTGGTTTCGGTGAATAAATCGTCCGTGCTGTGCAAATCGCCATAGACTTCATCGGTAGAAATATGGTGGAAGCGGAAGGCTTTGCGTTTTTCAGACGGCATTTGTTGCCAGTAGGCGCGCGCCGCTTCAAGCAGATTGAATGTACCGACGATATTGGTTTGGATAAATTCGCCAGCCGAATCGATAGAGCGGTCGACATGGCTTTCCGCAGCCAAGTGCATCACGGCATCCGGCTGGTGTTGTGCGAAGACGCGGTCGAGTTCGGCGCGGTCGCAAATATCCACTTGCTCAAAAGCGTAGCGGGGATTATTGGCAATGTCGGTCAGCGACTCGAGATTGCCCGCGTAGGTCAGTTTGTCGAGGTTGACGACGGAATCTTGGGTGTTTTGAATGATATGACGGACAACGGCAGAGCCGATAAAGCCCGCGCCGCCGGTAACGAGGATGGTTTTTTTGTTTGCGGTTTGCATTTAATCCCCGTATCCGTTGGGGTTGCGGCTGACCCAACGCCACGAATCCTCCATCATTTGCGCAAGGCTGCGTTTGGTTTCCCAGCCTGTCTGTTGTTTGGTATAGGACGGATCGGCAAAGAAACAGGCGAGGTCGCCGGCACGACGGGGTTTGATTTGGTAAGGAATGCTCAAACCGGATGCGGCTTCAAAGGCACGGATGATTTCTAAGACGGAATAGGCGTGGCCCGAACCCAAGTTGAATAAATGTACGCCGGAAAGGCCGCCTTTTGCCTTCATTGCCGCGATATGCCCTTCTGCCAAATCCATCACATGAATGTAGTCGCGCATACCGGTGCCGTCGGGTGTGGGGTAATCGCCGCCGAATACCGACAGTTGTTCCAGTTTTCCGCCGGCGACCTGACAGATATAGGGCAAAAGGTTGTTGGGAATACCGTTGGGCTGTTCCCCGATCAGACCGCTTTCGTGTGCGCCGATCGGATTGAAATAGCGCAACAGGATGACGCTCCAGCGCGGGTCGGCTTTTTGGATGTCGGTTAAAATCCGCTCCGCCATCGACTTGGACGCACCGTAAGGATTGGTCGTGTCGCCCGGGCGAAGGTTTTCGGTATAAGGTGTTTTGTCGGGATTACCGTAAACGGTTGCCGACGAGCTGAATACGATTTTCAACACGCCTGCACGCGCCATTTCTTCCGCCAGCACCAGGCTGCCGTAAACATTATTGCTGTAATATTTCATCGGCTCGGCAACGCTTTCCCCCACAGCCTTCAAACCGGCAAAATGGATGACGGATTCGATTTCATGTTCTGAAAAAATCTGCCTCAAAACCTGACGGTCGCGGATGTCGGCCTGATAAAACGGTATGTTTCTGCCGGTAATGTGTTGCAACCGCGGAAGGACGGCGGCAGAAGAATTGCACAGATTGTCCAGAATCACAACATCGTAACCGGATTGGACGAGTGAGACGGCGGTGTGCGAACCGATGAAGCCGGTGCCGCCGGTAATCAGTACAGTCATAGTATTCCTTATCAGGGCATGTTGTCTTGAATCAAGTATATCAGTATTATCTTTTGCTTTTCCAAATGATTATCTTATGTTGTGCCGTTCTGTCGATTGTTCGGACGGCATTATGGAGGAATGTATGAACATCACCCAAATCCTCTCCCAAGAACTCTCCGCCACTACTGCGCAAATTAATGCCGCCGTCGAGCTTTTGGACGACGGCGCGACCGTGCCGTTTATCGCCCGCTACCGCAAGGAAGCCACGGGTGGGCTGGACGATACGCAGCTGCGTCAGCTTGCCGAGCGGCTGCAATACCTGCGCGAGTTGGAAGAGCGCAAAGCCGTTGTTTTAAAAAGCATTGAAGAGCAAGGCAAGCTTTCAGACGACCTCAGGGCGCAAATCGAAGCAGCCGACAACAAAACCGCGCTGGAAGACCTGTATCTGCCCTACAAGCCCAAACGCCGTACCAAGGCGCAAATCGCGCGCGAACACGGTTTGCAGCCGCTGGCGGACGTGTTGCTTGCCGAGCAGCCGCAGGACGTGGAAGCCGCCGCACAAGGCTACCTGAACGAAAATGTTCCCGACACCAAAGCCGCGCTGGACGGCGCGCGCGCGATTCTGATGGAGCAGTTTGCCGAAGACGCGGAACTCATCGGCACGCTGCGCGACAAGCTGTGGAACGAAGCCGAAATCCACGCGCAAGTGGTTGAAGGCAAAGAAACTGAAGGAGAAAAATTCAGCGATTATTTCGACCATCGCGAACCTGTCCGCACTATGCCCAGCCACCGCGCGCTGGCGGTTTTGCGCGGCCGCAACGAAGGCGTGTTGAACATCGCGCTCAAATACCAGCCTGACGACACGCCGATTACGCAGCAAAGCGAATACGAGCAAATCATCGCCCGCCGCTTCAAGGTTTCAGACAGCCACAAATGGCTGCGCGATACCGTGCGCCTGACTTGGCGTGCGAAAATCTTTCTGTCGCTGGAACTCGAAGCTTTAGGCCGTCTGAAAGAAGCCGCCGATACCGACGCAATTACCGTGTTCGCCCGCAATCTCAAAGACTTGCTGCTCGCCGCGCCCGCCGGACGGCTGACGACGCTGGGTCTCGACCCCGGCTACCGCAACGGCGTGAAATGCGCCGTGGTGGACGACACGGGCAAGCTGCTGGATACGGTCATCGTCTATTTGCATCAAGAAAACAATATGTTGGCAACGCTGTCGCGCCTGATTAAACAACACGGCGTGAAGCTCATCGCCATCGGCAACGGCACCGCCAGCCGCGAAACCGACAAAATCGCAGGCGAACTGGTGCGCGGAATGCCCGAAAGCAGCCTGCACAAAATCGTCGTGTCCGAAGCCGGCGCATCGATTTATTCCGCGTCCGAACTGGCGGCGCGCGAGTTCCCCGACTTGGACGTTTCCCTGCGCGGCGCAGTGTCCATCGCCCGCAGGCTGCAAGACCCGCTCGCCGAGTTGGTCAAAATCGACCCTAAATCCATCGGCGTGGGTCAGTATCAGCACGACGTGAACCAAAGCCAGCTCGCCAAATCGCTGGACGCAGTGGTCGAAGACTGCGTGAACGCTGTCGGTGTGGACGTGAACACTGCATCCGCTCCGCTCTTGGCGCGGATTTCCGGTTTGAATCAAACCCTTGCCCAGAACATCGTCGCCTACCGTGATGAAAACGGCGCGTTCGACAGCCGCAAAAAATTGCTGAAAGTACCGCGTTTGGGCGAAAAAACCTTCGAGCAGGCGGCAGGCTTTTTGCGGATTAACGGTGGCAAAGAGCCGCTGGACGCGAGCGCCGTCCACCCCGAAGCCTATCCAGTCGTCGCCAAAATGCTGGCGCAACAAGGCATTACCGCCGCCGAACTCATCGGCAACCGCGAGCGCGTGAAGCAAATCAAAGCATCCGACTTTATCGACGAACGCTTCGGTCTGCCGACCATTCTGGACATCCTGTCCGAGCTGGAAAAACCCGGCCGCGACCCGCGCGGCGAATTTCAGACGGCATCATTTGCCGAAGGCATCCACGAAATCAGCGACTTGCAAGTCGGCATGATACTCGAAGGCGTGGTCTCCAACGTCGCCAACTTCGGCGCATTCGTGGACATCGGCGTCCATCAGGACGGCTTGGTGCACATCTCCGCCCTGTCCAATAAATTCGTCCAAGACCCGCGCGAAGTCGTGAAAGCCGGCGATGTGGTCAAAGTGAAGGTGCTGGAAGTCGATGCCGCGCGTAAACGCATCGCGCTGACCATGCGTTTGGATGACGAACCGGGTAGTGCTGCCAAAGGCAACAGGCCGTCTGAAACCCGACATCAAGAACGCCGTGACCGCAAACCACAACGCAACGACCGCGCCCCGACCAATTCGGCGATGGCGGATGCGTTTGCGAAGCTGAAGCGGTAAAAAGTAAGGCGGGTTTCCGGCCCGCTGTTTTTATATCGGATTTGAAATAGGGCTATTTTAAAAGCGGAGCTCATAAGCACCCGATTTACGCTTTTCAGACGGCATTTTGCGGTGTTATGGCATGGATATGCAGACAGGCGTATAGTTTCGGTATGATTAAACCGTTATACAAATAAGGAGTCCGAACCATGAAGAAATTGATGTTTGCCGCGCTGGTGTCCTGTTTTTCGGTTTCTGCGTTTGCGGCGTGTGCCGACAGCCAGCAGCAGTGCGTGATTTATAAAAACGGCAATGTCGCGGCAGAGGGCGGCTGTACGGTCAGCAAGTGCCAAAGTGCCGATGCGCAAGTGTTGAAATGGAAGCTGAAAAACGGCAAAGGCGTAACTGTGGAAATCGGCAAAAACGGCAAGGTTTCGGTGAACAAGAAACCGGGTGCGAAAGCGGCTAACAGCAACGCGTCCGGAATGGGTTTGACATGTTATGCCGCCGATGTGGACAAGCAAGAACAATTTTGTTCGACCAATTATTGAACAGGTGCGAATGACAGATGCCGTCTGAACGGAGTTTCAGACGGCATTTTGTTTGTAAAAAATAGTTGTAAAAAACGGCAATTCTTTGACAAGCCTTAACTATTCCCCTAATATCTTCGCGCCTGCGTCCCCTTCGGGCGGACATGAAGAAAAACATTTTAGGAGGTCAAACGATATGGAATGGGAGTTTAACAGCTATTACACGCTGATTGCTGCTACCCTGGTCTTGTTGGTGGGTAAATTTTTAGTCAAAAAAATCAAGTTGTTGAGGGATTTTAATATTCCCGAGCCTGTGGCAGGCGGCCTGATTGCCGCGATTATTCTGTTTGTGTTGCATCAGTTGTATGGCGTGAGCTTCAAATTTGAGAAGCCGCTGCAAGATGCGTTTATGCTGATTTTCTTTACCTCTATCGGTTTGAGTGCAGATTTCTCGCGCCTGAAGGCCGGTGGTTTGCCGCTGGTAATTTTTACCGCCGTGGTAGGCGCGTTCATTGTTGTGCAAAACTTTGTCGGGGTCGGCCTGGCTACGGCTTTGGGTTTAGATCCGCTGATTGGCCTGATTACCGGTTCGATTACGTTGACGGGCGGACACGGTACGGCAGGTGCCTGGGGACCTGATTTTGAAGCTAAATACGGCTTGGTCGGTGCAACCGGTTTGGGTATGGCTTCTGCAACCTTCGGCCTGGTGTTCGGCGGTCTGATCGGCGGACCGGTTGCCCGCCGCCTGATTAATAAAATGGGCCGCAAACCGGTTGAAAACACAAAACAGGCTCAGGACGACAATATGGACGATGTGTTCGAGCAGGCAAAACGTACCCGTTTGATTACGGCGGAATCTGCTGTTGAAACGCTTGCCATGTTTGCCGCGTGTCTGGCATTTGCCGAGATTGTGGACGGCTTCGACAAAGAATATCTGTTCGACCTGCCCAAATTCGTATGGTGTCTGTTTGCAGGCGTAGTCATCCGCAATGTTTTGACCGCCGCATTCAAGGTCAATATGTTTGACCGCGCAATAGATGTGTTCGGCAATGCTTCGCTTTCGCTTTTCTTGGCAATGGCGCTGTTGAACTTGAAACTGTGGGAGCTGACCGGTTTGGCCGGGCCTGTAACCGTGATTCTTGCCGTACAAACCGTTGTGATGATTCTGTATGCGACTTTTGCAACCTATGTCTTCATGGGGCGCGACTATGATGCGGCGGTATTGGCTGCCGGTCACTGTGGTTTCGGTTTGGGTGCAACGCCCACTGCGGTGGCAAATATGCAGTCCATCACGCATACTTTCGGTCCTTCCCATAAGGCTTTTTTGATTGTGCCTATGGTCGGAGCGTTCTTCGTCGATTTGATTAATGCCGCGATTCTCACAGGTTTTGTGAATTTCTTTAAAGGCTGATTTTTCCGCTTTTCCGACAAAGCACCTGCAAGGTTTACCGCCTGCAGGTGCTTTTGCTATGATAGCCGCCATCGGTTACGGACATTGCAAAGGAAAACCATGTACCGCAAATTTGCCCTGCTGCCGTTTGCCCTGCTGCTTGCGGCGTGCGGTAAGGAAGAGCCGTCGGGGGCGCTGGAATGCGCCAATCCTGCCGTGTTGCAGGATATACGCGGCAGTATTCAGGAAACGCTCAAACAGGAAGCACGTTCCTTCGCGCGCGACGACGTCCGGCAGTTTGTCGATGCCGACAAAATTATCGCCGCCGCCTACGATTTGGCGTTTTCTTTGGAACACGCTTCGGAAACACGGGAAGGCAGCCGCACATTCTGTATTGCCGATTTGAACATTACCGTGCCGTCTGAAACGCTTGCCGATGCCAAGGCCAACAGCCCCCTGTTGTATGGGGAAACCGCTTTGTCGGATATTGTGCAGCAGAAGACGGGCGGCAATGTCGAGTTTAAAGACGGCGTATTGACGGCAGCCGTCCGCTTCCTGCCCGCCAAAGACGCTCAGACGGTATTTGTCGATAATACGGTCGGCATGGCGGCACAAACCCTGTCTGCCGCATTGCTGCCTTACGGCGTGAAGAGCATCGTCATGATAGACGGCAAGGCGGTAAAGAAAGAAGACGCGGTCAGGATTTTGAGCGGTAAAGCTCATGAAGCACCGTCCAAACCCACGCCCGAAGACATTTTGGAACATAATGCCGCCGGAGGGGATGCAGACGTACCCCAAGCCGGAGAAGACGCGCCCGAACCGGAAATCCTGCATCCCGACGACAGCGAGCGTGCCAATACCGTTACCGTATCACGGGGCGAAGTGGAAGAGGCGCGTGTACAAAACCAGCGTGCGGAATCCGAAATTACCAAACTTTGGGGAGGACTCGATACCGACGTGCAAAAAGAGTTGGTTGGAGAACAGCGCAAGTGGGCGCAGGAAAAAATCAGCAACTGCCGACAAGCCGCTGCACAGGCAGACCGGCAGGAATACGCCGAATACCTCAAGCTGCAATGCGAAACGCGCATGACACGTGAACGGATACAGTATCTTCGCGGCTACTCCATTGATTAGGGTGATGAAGCAAACCATATCTGAACGCAGGATTCAGCCGAAACCGCCCGAAAAGGATTTGTCGGGGAACGGGTAGAGGTTGGATGCCGGACTGTTCGGCGGATAAAGGCAGCCAGATAAAAATGCCGTCTGAAACCTTGCGGCATCGGTTTCAGACGGCATTTTGACAAATACGGTACGCAGGTGCAAAACAGCCGTCTTTTCCTGCGTTGCCTATGCTGATAGAATTGTCAATTTACCGTAAAATTAAAAAGTTCCATCCATATTGAGGAGACATTATGCATCACCCCCCCCC
>NZ_MAYZ01000005.1:0-20674 GCF_014596375.1 Neisseria sp. RH3002v2f | reverse complement strand
ACCTCCAGCCGATATGGTGTTCTGCTTCGGGTTGCGGCAATGTATCTTCCGTTTTTTCCTTCGCGCCGTAACCTGTTTTCTCAATAATTTTGGCAATGTCGGCTACTGAGGTTTTGCTGTCGTCAAATGTAACCTGCGCCTCCTCGCTGGCGAAGTTCACCCCTGCCGATTCGACAAAATCTTTTTTGTTCAACACTTTTTCAATGCGTGAAGCACATGCTTGACAGGTCATACCTTCGATTTGGAAACGGACTTTTTGTTGCATGGTTTCTTCCTTCTGAATGTGGTTGGGCTACCTGAAAAAAGCGGAGCAGGGTTTTTAGGTAGCCTTTGGGGTGTTGCAGTCGATTTGTTGCGATTCGATTTACAAAGCCGCATCATACCCGCCGTCTTCCACCGCTTCTATCAGCGCGGCGGGGTTGGTTTGGGCGGGGTCGAATTCCACGACGGCGTTCTTGTTTTCCAGGCTCACTTCGGCCTTGTCCACGCCGTTTACGCCTTCGAGGATGCTGGTAACGCTTTTCACGCAGCCGCCGCAGGTCATGCCTTCGATGTTTAATGTGATGGTTTGCATAGGTTTTCCTTTCTGTTGGAATGAGGCTGAGGTTTTAAAGCCCGTTGCAGCCAAAGCTTTCAGGTAGCCTGAAATGATGGGTCTGCTCTTGCTTTCCCGCTAAGTGCCACCACTATAAAGCTTCACCCGAAGTAAAGGTCAAGCATCATGATGAACATCAGCCAGGCCGCGGCCGAGAGCGGCCTTTCCGCCAAACAAATCCGCGACTACGAAAAGCACGGCCTAATCGCCCCGGCCGCGCGCAGCGAAGCGGGCTACCGCCGCTACGGACAGGCCGACCTTGCCCGGCTGCGCTTTATCCGCCATGCGCGGGAAGTGGGCTTTTCGCTGCCGCAGATCGGGCAGCTTTTGAGCCTGCAACACAACCCGCAGCGCACCAGCCGCGAAGTGAAAACGCTCACCGCGCGGCACATCGCCGAGCTGGAAGCCAAAATCGAACGCTTGCAGGGCATGGTGGCCGAGCTGCAACGTTGGCACGATGCCTGCGCGGGAGACGACTGCCCGGATTGTGCGATTTTGGCCGGGCTGGAGGAGCGTTAGGCGGCTTGGGCAGAATAGAAACAGGCTACCTGAAAAGTTTCAGGTAGCCTTAGTCGGCCGCTAACGGTTTGGTACAGGCCTCGTCGTAATACGGCAGCCACTTGCCGCCGCTTTGCTTCAGATATGCGCGAAAACTTTTGTTTACCCGTGTGGCGGTGTAATCCAAATACGGTACACCGCCTTGGGTAACGTACAGCGCATCCGGCGGGTCGAAAAGATAGAGCTCGTATTCCCGGCTGTGCCGTTTATGCCGCTCGGCGAGGCGGCGGCAGGATTGCTGCATGATGTTGTCGATATCGTTTAGCTGCGTGAGGATATCCAACAACAGCGGCGGCAGCGTGTTGTTTTTCACCAAGGCGGCAGGCATATCAAACGCAAATTCGCCGTTATCCTGCGGGATGGTTATGCTCATGCCGCGATGGCCGATATCATCAATCGGCTGCCAGCGGGCAGAAGCCAGCCATGCCGGCCAATCGGCTGCTTGAAAACGGTTTAGCGGGAAGTCTCGGTTTAAATAGTGCTTGCGAAAAAAACAGCATGATGGCGGCACTGGCTAGGCTTACAAAGCTGAAGTTGGCATGATAGCAAAGGCAATGGCAAACAGGACTGTATTCATAGATTTGTTTATCAAAAGATTTTTGAAGAACTGTGAAATGCCTTGACAAGTAGAGACCTTTGCAAAATCCCCCCAAAATCCCCTAAATTACCACCCGGACATTTAGGGGATTTCTCATGAGCACCTTCTTCCGGCAAACCGTCTTCACCTATTTCGTCCTTGACGGCCTCACCCATACGTATCCACATATCGCGGTCGTCCGCACCGATATGGCTCAACGCCGCCCGAATTTCATCATATTCCGCCATTTTTATTTCCTTCATATGATCCAATGCAGCTTAATGCACTGCCAATGTTGTCGTAGTTGCTCATAATGTATTCTCCAAAATAATAATGGCCGTCTGAAAACTTCAGACGGCCTATAAGAAATTTGAATCGGGCTTTATAATTATTACTCAAATACTATTTCTTCATTTAGCTTATTGTAAATTTCAACTTGAGTTTCTACCTGTAACTTACTCACTAACCACCCTCTTAGCGATGCTTGATGAATAAACTCTTCAATTCGATTGACACCTTTGAGTTCTTTTAATGTTACAACTACACCGAATCGTATTCCCTCCCCATCCTTTTTTTTAAGACGTTCAATGGTTTTAACACTCATTCCCCACTGTGGGTTGGCTGTATTGAAAATAGATTTTGCTTTCTTACTCGATGTAAAAGACTCACAAATATGCTTGGTATTATCCCACTTTCTAAAAAGGGCCCGTGCAGACTCTTCCTTGATATAACCGGGTGCATCATCGAAGTGTTGTCTATCATTATTAATGGGTTTTATCCCTTCATCGTTCAATCTGCCGAATGTTATATTCAATTCTGTGTTAGTATAATCCACCCCTTGGTTGCGTGAACATCTAGGGAAATAGCACATTGTGACTTTTGCAACATAAGGATACTTGCCATCCGATACAGGAACTGGAAAATTATAATTATACGAATTATATTTTTCCGAAACATCTGAAACAATAAACTTAATTTCATCTTCTGGAGTGGAAAGGATCTCCTCTATTTTGATCGGGATCACCCCATTACCAATCAGAATCATTTCTTCAAACGATTGTTTAGCATTCCAGCCTATTGCAGAATCAATTAACAATGCTTTTGCCTCTTCACGTTTTAGCCCCATAATATAAATCAAATATGCCAATTTCCTAGCGACAAGAGGGGCTGCAAAACTGGTTCCTGCAACTCTTGCTGAACCCAATGGTTCACATACGTTAATATAGCTTTCATTCCCACCGCCATAATAGGCAATGTCAGGTTTCGTAAAAAATGATAATACGATACCTTGTCGAGAATAATCTGCCGGTTTACCTTCAAAATCTACTGAACTGACAATTAGTGAATTTAATGAATCAGCAGGGGAACCAATCTTCGTACGTTGTCCATTTTTCATTGCTCCGTTCGTGGCAGCAATAACAAAAATAACATCATTTTCGAATTGGATTTCATCTAAGGCGGCAGCTTCAGCGGAAATAAAATTGGCTTTTATCTCATCATTAGATCCAAGAGATAAATTCCAAACTTTGATATCGCTATTTTGTGACACAATTTCTTTAATTTGTTTAATAATGTTAAACGAATTAAATCCAGTATGCAGAGACACACCAAAATGACGAACTTGAAACCGACCACAACCATCATCAAGACGTTTGTTTAAGTTAGGGGCATCTACAATTAATGATGACACTGCTGTTCCGTGTTTATAATCAGCCGGTTCTTTATGGATATCGTCAGATATCAAATCATGATAGTCAACCCATTCACTGAAATAAACCCTTGAATCAAATAATGTATCAATAACACCTATAATTGGCTCGTTTTTAGGAGAAGGTATAGGTATTTCTACCTGATCTTCCATACACTGAAATTCTTCTGGTGATAGTGATGAGAAATTCTCAACAGCCATTGAAACCAGATAGGGAATTTTTGAAAGGACTATTCCAACATTTTTTTCATCAAGTAAAGCAGTAGTACTATCTAACACATTAGCATTTGATACATCTATATTGATCTTCCTTAAGAGATCATGAATATCTGTTTTAACATCATAAAATGTAATGATGGAATTTTTCAGATTTTGCTTTTCTGCTTTCTCAATATCAAATTTTTCAACATAGCAGGAATCTTTCAGATATTGCTTAAAAGTATTTTTTTTAAAAGGATAGTTATCATACTGCAAATTATCAAATGTTTTTGGATCGTTGAAAGCTTGAGTAGTTAATTCACCATTTGGAAATGATTGTTGAAATAATGCAATAATTTGGCTAGAAATAGTAATCGTTTTATCTAAAATATCTCTAGAAATATAATGAGTAATTATATGTTTTGTTTTATCCGAATTGAATTTCGCACCGACTACTGTATGAGTTGGTTCAAAATTTGTACCACCATTTAGATAGCCGTTTATACGGTTACTTTTAGCAATAATCCGATCATAGTAAACACTAACTAAAACACCATCAATGATCTTATTGTCACCCCACGTCTTCTTAACCTTTATTAATGACTCATGGAGATCCTTAAGTCTAGATAATTTAACAATTAAATTATTAGATAGTTTAATTGGCCCTCCTCCCCCATTACGCTTTTCTTGGATAAATTTATTGCCCCTCAATGTCAGAATATTATTCATTTTTCAACCTCATTTTTTAATTCTCTTGACACACTACTTTTTGATATACCTGTTAGCATTTCTATCTCACGTACCGTAAATTGCAAATCATGCAATTGATTAACCGTTAGTGTTTTTCCTTTATGCATACTTCTTAAAAGACGTTTCAAATAATCATATGGATCATTATAATCACTAAAAGCCAATGACGTCCTAATAAGATTTTTTAGGTCTCCTGGATTTGGGATACTTTTAGTACTTTTTATAACTTTCTTGAAAAGACGCATATCTTTTACTGCATGCTTGAATTGTTTCAATAGATGGTTAAGAATGACTTCAGCGACTTCAATTCTGTCATCTTCTGAATACCTATCGAAATCAATGGTCGCATCAAAACGTCTAACTAAAGCTTTGTCTAAATTTGAATACAAATTTGTAGTAGCAATAATTAGAGCATCAGGATTCAAACTATCTAAGGCTTTTAGAAATGTCGAGGTAACACGCCCCATCTCTCGAATATCATTCTGATTAATGCGATCTAATGCAATCGTATCTATCTCATCGAAAAGAATAATATAGTTCTTTAAAAATGGCAGCTTGTTGATTTCACCAAAAACGTGTGTCAGATTTTTAGCAGTTTGCCCTAACTTACTGTCTACCAAATGGCTAAAGTCTACCATCAGTAACTCTCTATTAAGCAATCTCGCAATCTGTTTTGCACTTTCTGTTTTACCTGTACCTGGAGAGCCAACAAATAAAAATTTATTAATCCCAATATTATGATTTACTGCATTAATTATTCCTTTTAAATCGTTTGTAATAGTTGTGGGCAATGGTAGTGGTCCGGTATCTAATTTTACAGGCACAAGATTGTCACTATGGTCGCCATTTTGAGGAACAAATCTATCTGACTGAGATATTAATCCTATAATATATTGTGCAAGTTGCGAATCACCTGCTTTATCGAAACTACGAGCAATTGTGATTGCTTGATTTCGAAATTCAGCTTCTTTGTTCTCAAAATGGTATTTGATTAAATCAAGTACATCAGCTTTTTTCATACGATATTTCCTCTCTCAATGAATTATACAATACATTTGGGACAACTTTAAGCTAATTAGGGACAAATTTTTAAAAACAACAATACAACTAAAAGTCACAAAAACTAGACATTATTTAATTGAAACGCACTTACTAATATGACTGTAAAATGAAAATAAGGCATATATCAGTTAGTTTGCGGTTTTCATTTCCAAACAAAAAATACCGCCGTCGGATTGACGGCGGTTCATCAACACCTGCCCTGTTACCAAAAAACAGCCCGTCTGAAAACCATCATTAAGCAGCTTCTTTGCGCATCTCTTTCGTGTCGACCGTAATGCCCGATGTCTCTTTCAATATACTGGCAATAACGGACAGGCTGCCTTCGCCCCAGTTGCGGGCAATCGCCGGAACCATCTGCGCGACAAATTCCGGCGGGCTGCCGGCCGGAAGGATCGCTTCCAGCACCGAACGGGCCAGTTCTTCAGCGTTGGCCGCATCTCGCCAGTTGAAATCCTCCAGCACTTCGGGCGGAACGTATTCCGGCTTGAGTGCGGCGGCCGGCGGCTTGGCCGCAAGATTCACTTTCAGTTCGGGAACATGCGGCAGCGGCAAGTTCGCACGCCCTTTCAAGGCAGGATCCTTGTAATAAAGGATTTTTTCCGCATAAATCGGCTGCATTCCTGCCATACTGATGATGCAATCTGTATCCAGCATCACTTTGAGTTCGTCCGGATTCATCACCGCACGTTTCTGATCGCTGATGCTGCTACCGCTGCTGCTGCTTTTGCCGCGCAAACGCGAGGTCGATCTGGCTTTGTAGGTGTAGTACCTGAGGTTCGATACGCATGAATAGGGATTTGCTTAGAATGGTGTACCAAGCGATGCTTTTAGCTGCATCCTTATAATCCCTTAATCCTGCATAAGCATTACAGTTGGGCATCACATTATAGTAATGAGTGGCAACCTGGTATTCGTGCGGCTCCCATTCCTCACAGCCGTAAGGCAAGATGCATTCCAACCCTGCGTAGCCGTGCAGTACGTCGAATTGTGCGCACAGGTAATCCACCCATTCTTCAAATTCCGCCCGTCTGGTTTCATCCTTCAACCAACCGATGGGAAAGGCCAAACTCAAATAGCTGAGGAGATTGTATTGGAGCTCGCCTGTCGGAGATGTGGTCAGAGTGGAGCAATGGTAGTCCGGGGCATAATCGCTTTTTCGTTCCGAACTAATATGGGCTTCTAATCTTTCATTTCGTTGGGCTGTTTTTTGGCTTTTCTCCATACTTTTTTCGAATTGCGCAGCACTGAATTTGACAAATCTTTGATGTTCTTCAAAGAACAAACCGTTCAGATACTTGCTATTATTGTTCTTGATATCTTTTGAATACGTCCAATACCTTCCGCTGCTCGCTTTCACTCCCGCCACCGTAGAAATATATAGTAATGCCCAGCCCCATCTTGGCATACAGCCTGTGTTCGTCGTCGTACAGTTCGCAACGCTGCGCATGAAACATAATGTCGTTCAAACGATTTTTTGTTCTTGAAAGGTCATGCTTTGTCCTATGTAGAGGTCGAATATTTTAGGCCGTCTGAAAAACCGTTTTCAGACGGCCTTTCCCATTGCCATTCTATATGCCGTCCAATATTGCAAACCCATGTTTGCGGGCATACGGCACTTTGCAGCGGTCTGACTGCCTGATTTTGCAAACGTTGCGATTCTGCAAGCAGGTGGCGCAAATCGGACATGGCTCCGTTAGGCAGTGCATATTCAACTTTTGACAGCCTGCCTATCACCTCATCCGCAAGTATTTTGTTTAAAGCCTTCCAACGATTGATAATGTCTTGAACCGCTAAAGACTTTACCTTCAGGCTGCGGGCATAACTGATTATGTAGAGGCAAGGCAAGATTGGCAGTGTCCCAACTTGCTGTAAACGTGGCACTAACCGGCACTTCAGACAGCTTAACCGTCCTGCGGATAATGACCGGTTCTACCCCTGAGCCGCTTCCGGAAGCCATGCTTTTTTTCCACCACATGATGTCCGGACCGGGCGGGTCAGAAATACCGAGAATGTTTAGCCCGAGAAAACTTTTTTGATTATCGAACGGAATACCACGCACCCGAATAGTCACATCAGGGTGGGTGTGCCACGGCTCAGGAGCGAGGAAAATAAATGGAATAGGGCCTTTTTTACTTTGATTGAAAAAAGATTTGAAGCAATTATTTGCAAATTCATGAATCACTTGTTTCGTATACACATCTCGCTTCAAGTGAGCCAAAAATACCGCATCTTGCTTCACAAACTTGTGGGAAGGCTGCAAAACGTCCAAATTTCCCGAAGGCTTCAAGTGCGAAGGGAAAGGCGGTAATAACAGACTCAGAATGCAGTCTCCTTTGCCCGGAGGTTTGATTTGATAAGGGTAGCTTGTCAAAATGCGTTTGAGTTCGGGCGAGTGACCGTAGGCCGCCCGGAAGAAGTCCATACCGTTCAATACCAGCTTACCACCATTATCCAAATCAAACTCAATCAGCCGACTAAAATCATTTGCACCGTACAGCAAAGGGTAAAGATCAAGAGGGAAAGGGTCATTTTGCTTGCCCAACTTAGACTGGGCATTGAAGGTTTTATAACGCCAGCATCTCTCTGTAAATGATACTTTGAATTCAACAACAGGGTAATGGACTTCTTTAACAGACTTGCCGTTTTATCCAGATAGAACCGATACGGTACTGCCCTAAAAGGGGAAGCGGGAGAAGTTCTTTCACAATCTTCCCCAACTCCAAGCCGGTATCAGTTCGGTCCAGAATTTCTCTGAAAAGCACTTGCAGATTATTTTGACCCGATTCCGGACCTTTTACCAAGGCAGCATACCACCAAAGCAGATAGGGCCGGTTCGGCGACAACTTCGCCAGTGAGAAGGTAGACGTAACAGGATTTTTGACTGTATAGGGATAACCGCCTTCGCCGGCAAAGAGACCGCTCTGGCTGCCGACGCTGCGGCTGTGGCCGTTGGCTTTGCTTTGGTTGTAGTTGCCGGATACGCTCCATGCGGTACTGAGCGCGACTTGGGCGCGGATGCCGCCGCCGCTTTGTTTGCTCTCCTGTTCGACAGTGTCCTGCGGGCTTTCGATATAAAGGGTGCCGCCGACATCGGCGTCGATGCGTCGGGCATGGGCTTGGGCACCGTTCAGCACGGTATTGCCCTTGCTGCTGAGCTGCAGTTTGTCCGATTGCAGCAGGGTGTTTTGATGGGTTTGGCTGTCGGTGCGGTTTTTGCCTTTGCCGTAGGCCGCTTCGGCATAGATATAGACACCGGTTTGCGCACCGACGGAAACCCCGACGCCGACTTGTACGCCGGCATTGCGGTTTTTGCCGTCCTGATGTTGGCTGTCTTGAGCCGACTGCAGCCGGATATCGCGCGCGGAATCGAGGCGGATGGTGTCGCCCGCAGTAATGTTGCTGCCTTGGACGGTAATGTCGCCCTCGTGGCTGCGGATATTGATGTCGCCGCCGGCTTTCAGGCTGTCGATTTAGCTTTTGGCCTATGATGTTTCTTCGTTTTTGCAATTAAGCTCTAATTTTTATTTTATATATATTTTCTCATACAAGGGAGAAGCACAAATATTTTCCCAACCAAACTCTTTAAGCACCTGCTTGGCTAATGTACGTATATTTCCCCATTCCTGACTATATAATCCTGATTCATCAAGCCAAATGAAATCGAATCCATCTCCACTAATGCTAGATATATATGCATTTAAATTTAATAGCATTTCTTTTTGTCTAGTTGTCAAGATACTTCCTTTATCTAAACACTCTTCAAATGCATCAGTGAATTCCAAAACAATTTCCTCCCCAGCAGTATGCCTAGATCCTGTAATTTTTTTCTGAGTATCAGGATCTTGAGTCATGGCAACAACAGACCAACGCAAATTTGATAACTCATCCATAAATAATCCTTTCATTTATATAAGATAGTTGCTTTTTCATTTGTTTTATTATACGTTTTAGGGTTAACTATTTTAATTTTCCCTTTATCTGTTGTAGATATTTTATAGTATTCACCACCATGTCTTCCTCCTCCTGGATGAACTTGAATTTGAGTGATTGTTTTATGACCTTCTATTTTTACAATAAGTGCCTTTCCACTTCCTTGTGTGCTTTGTCTAACAGTTGCTTTATATCCAGCATTGTTAAAATGCTCTGCAATCCTTACGGCTGATAATCCCCAAATGGATTGAGGGTTATTTTGCCAAATAGAAATTAATTGTTGAGAGTTTATTAGCTGCTTGGATTCATAAACCGATGCTGTACTTCCCTCTAAAATTTTAGAGTTAAATATTTTTTTAATTCCGTCGGGCCGTACCACTTTTACCGCATTGTCCGACCACGTTACCACAGAGCCTTTCGGTATCAGCTCTCCGTTGGCCAGGCGTTGCTCCTGCGACAGGGTAACGGTTGTTCCTTTTACCGCTTTTGGATTTGAAGGAATGCGGACTTCGCCCACAGGCACGGCCTTTCCGGACGGAGCCTCGGCCTTGCGGACAATGGGAACAGGCGCCTTTGATGTCGTAGGTGGCAGATTGCTTTTTCCGATATTGTCGGCTTTGTAGTTTTGGGGAGGGGTTGGTGTTCCATAATTCTCAGATGGTTTTCCACTTTTTTGGGGCGTGACCCTTCTCAAGTTTCCAAAGTTACTACCTCTTATTCCTTTGGGAGAGCTACCCATTCCTGATTTAAGTAGTATGTAACTAACTTGCTCTGTTGGAGACAAACTAATACGATCTCGCTTCATCCTTTCTTCAAGAATAAAGTCCAAGATATTCGCTTGGGCATGTACTTCCGCAGTAAGCGGGTAATTCGAAAAGCCTAGCGATCGGAGCGACTTCACTCTATTTTCAGCATCTTCTTGTATCAGGTTTAACTCCGAATCATTCAAAGTACCAGATTGTATGGCATGGCTAACGATTTGGTCGTTACGCTTGCGTATTGCTCCATATTTATGATCAGCATCCGCACATCCATTACATTGTTCATAGTATATGGCAACCGGTTCAACATCGATCACACCTAGTTTTTGGAGTTTTTTATCAATAATAAGCAATTTTTTCGCTTTATCTTCATCTTGTCTGGCTCTATTTAATAAATCGTTTCGATACTTCTGACTTCCTGACCAGTTATTCTCCACCGCGTTCTGCCCCAACACGCCCCCTACCTGTGCGTTGAACAGGGCATTGGTGTTTGCGCCGCTGGTGCCGTTCAGACTGCCTCCCGCCGCACCCACCACCGAAGCAACCGCGCCGGTCTGCGCTTTGATCTCTTCTTTAATGTGTTCGGGTAACAGGTTGGGATTGAATTTTCCGCTTATCGGGTCGATGGCAGTGCGGCCGTCGTCGTATTGTTTGGCCAGGTATTCGGCTGCGCGTTCGGCGGCAACAGCAGCGCTGCCGCCGGCAAGCGGGTCGGCGCCGTTGGCGTAGGCCAAGGCCGCGCCGAGCATAAAGTGGCCGATTGCTTGCGCGGCTTCGTTTTTGTTTTCACCGTGGCCGAAGCGCTTGCCGATGGCGGTTGCGGCATACGGTGCCAACGTATTGGCGGCCAGCTGCAGATCACCCTGTCCGCCCAGGGCGCCGGTAATCAGGGTTTCGGCGGCGCTAAGCGCACGGCTTTTGCTGCCGCCTACGCCCCAGCTTCGGGCATCTTGGTAAGCTTGGGCATACTTCGCGTTCCCCAGCCTCATGGCCAGCCGTTCGCTGTCGCTTTTACCGGCATATTGCTCATAACTGCCGTCGTTTTGTTCTTTCAGACGGCCTTCGTAAGCGGCCTGTTGTTTTTCCAGCTCTTCGGCTGCCGCTTTGGCACGGTTGCCCCTATAGGTGCCGACGGCACTGTGGATGGCGGCAGTCGATTGGGCAATGGTTTGCTGTTTGTCGAGTAGGTTTTGCAGATCGGGAACGCTGTCGGCACCGTGATGGGCAGTGGCCGAATCGGTATGGATGCCGAGAGCGCGGGCACTGGTTTTTTTGCCGCCGATGGTGATGTTGCCTTCGCTGAGTACGGAGCGGGTATAGCCTTGGCTGTTGCCGCTTTCATGTTGCGGCAGGGTGGGGCTGTAGTTGAAGCCTTTGTTCATGTTCTGGCCGGCGGTTTGGGACGCGCGGCCGAAGGCACTTTGATTGAAGCCGTCGCTGCCTTTCAGGCTGCCGCCATAACCGGCACCGATGCCCATGCTGCTGGCGCTGTAGCTGCTTTCGTTGCGGATGTCTTCGAAGCTGAAACTGCGGGCGGTGAGTTCGTTGTGGTCTTTGTCTGTGGCAGAAGCGATGGCGCCGCCTTTAAGCCGGACGCTGTCGGCTTTGATGTGATAACCGCCTTCGCCAGCAAAGAGACCGCTTTGGCTGCCGACGCTGCGGCTGTGGCCGTTGGCTTTGCTTTGGTTGTAGTTGCCGGATACGTTCCATGCGGTACCGAGCGCGACTTGGGCGCGGATGCCGCCGCCGCTTTGTTTGCTCTCCTGTTCGACAGTGTCCTGCGGGCTTTCGATATAAAGGGTGCCGCCGACATCGGCGTCGATGCGTCGGGCATGGGCTTGGGCACCATTCAGCACGGTATTGCCCTTGCTGCTGAGCTGCAGTTTGTCCGATTGCAGCAGGGTGTTTTGATGGGTTTGGCTGTCCGAACGGTTTTTGCCTTTGCCGTAGGCCGCTTCGGCATAGATATAGACACCGGTTTGCGCACCGACGGAAACCCCGACGCCGACTTGTACGCCGGCATTGCGGTTTTTGCCGTCCTGATGTTGGCTGTCTTGGGCCGACTGCAGCCGGATATCGCGCGCGGAATCGAGGCGGATGGTGTCGCCCGCAGTAATGTTGCTGCCTTGGACGGTAATGTCGCCCTCGTGGCTGCGGATATTGATGTCGCCGCCGGCTTTCAGGCTGCTTTGCCGGCTTTGGCGGTAGTTTTGGTTTTGTTCTTTGCTGGCGGTTTTAAAGCCGAAGCCGGCTTCAACGGACAAGAGGACGGAACCTTGTTGGCCGGTTTGGTTTTTAAGGGCGTCGGCCACTTTGCCGGCGGAATCGGCCAGTTGGTAGGCTTGGGCGCCGGCGGCCAGGGTTTGCAGGGCGCGGGTGCGGTCGTCGGCTTTGCTTTTGGCTGCGCCCTCGGCAGCGTTGACCAAATCGATCAGCGGCGAGGAAATTTTGGCGAAGGTGCCGATTTTAAGGTCGCGCTCGCTCTGGCGGCTGCGGCCGTGGTTGTCGGCGGTGCGGATATCGACGCTTTGGGCGGCAATGTCGATGTCGCGGGCGGAGGCAATATCACTGCCGGTTTGGCGGTAGGCACCGCCGGCATCTATCCGTACGCTGCCTTTCAGACTGCCGATTTGGCTGGCGGCCTGCCGGGTTTCTTCGCCCTCGTTCTCGCGGCGGTTTTTCATCCAGCCGCTAAAGTGCTCGGTGTCGGAAATAACGGCACTGCCGATGCCGGAAGAAACTTGGCGCTCGCTCTGGCTTTGGCGGTGTTCGGCAGCACGGATGTCGATGTCGCCGCCGGCTTTAAGCAGCAGGTCGTCTTGGGAGACCAGACTGCTGCCGCTGACGGCGATATTGCCTTTTTCGGCAAGCAGACGGGTTTTACCGCCCACGGACAGGGTGCTGCCGCTGATGCTGCCGATCTCGCCCGCAGCCTGCCCCTGATCGTTAAAGGTGCCGAAGGGGGTGATATGGTCGCGGTTGTCGATGGAGAAACCGCTGCGCTTGCTGCTGCCGGTTTGCCGGCGGCTGTCGGCCGCGGCCAGCAGTCGGATGTCGTCGCGGGCATACAGCAGGGCATCGCCTTCGGCGGAGATTTGTGCGCCTTTGGCTTCGATGTTGCCTTCGGTGGCACGGATGCTGAGATGGCGGCCGGCTGTCAGCGAGCTGCCGACGGCTTCGGCGCTGCTGCCATCCTGCACCTGCGTGCTGCGGCTGCGGCCGCCGCTGATGACAACGGGCGTGCCCGCCGCCTGGCTGGCTTTGGCTGAGGCGCTGCTGCGCTGCATCCAGTTACCGACGATACTGTCGCTGTACCCGCCGCCCTGCATGGCTTTGTCCCAGGCATTTTTGCCAGCGGTATAGGGGTCGTAAGTGATGCCGACCGAGAAGCCGCTCTGTTTGTGCTGCGCTTCGCTGTGCCGCTCGTTCCGTTTGTAGGCTTCGCCGAGGGAAACTTCGCGCCCCTGCAGATGCAGATCGCCGCCGGCATACAGTTGTGCGGCTTCGGTAGTCAGTTTGCCGCCCGCTGCTACGGTGGTGTTGCCTTTCAGGCTGCCTATCTGCGAGGAGACTACGGCAGACGATACGCTGTTTTGCTGCAGGTTTTCTTGGGTTTTGCCGTAACCGACCATCGCCACACCGTTTTTCAGGCTGCCGGTTAGGCCGGACTTTTTGCGCTCGTGGTTTTCCCAATCTTGGTAGCGGTTCTCGACAGCATCAACGCGCACCTCACCGGCGGCGGTAACCAGGGTCTGTTCGTCGCTGATGACTTGGCTGCCGCGGATGCGGGTGTCGCCGCCGGAGGCCGTTCTGACTTCGCGGCCGGTAATCACGCTGCCGGCTGCTTCGTCGTGCTGCCGGCGATATTGGTCCAGCCGGCTTTTGCTGCCGACCAAACCGCGCTCTTTGCTGTAGGTCGATTCGTCCAGATCCAGGGTGCGGCGGCCTTCGCTGATGTTGATATTGCCGCGGGCGGCAGGGTGGTGCGGCCGCTTTGGCTGTCGATTTGGCCTTGGCGGATGTTCAGGTCTTTGCCGGCGGATACGGTGATGTTGCCAAGCGCTTCGATGCGGCTGCCTGCTTCGGCGCTTTGGTGGACGTGGCGGTGGTTTTTGTCGTTTGCCGCGCCGTAGCTTTCGTGGTTTTCGGTGCGGACGGTGCCGAGTGTGACGCTGCCTTCGCGGGCAATCATTTGGCTGTGGCCGTCGCGGGCGCGGTTGGCCAGGCGGGCGCCGTTCAGTTTGATGTCGTGCCCTGCTTCGAGGCTGAGCAGGCCTTGGCCGTCTTCTGTGCCGCTGACATACAGTCCGGCCACACGGTCAACGGTGGTGCGGCCGTTGTGCAAATCGCCGCTTTGGGCGGTGCTGCTTTGGAGGGTGATGTTGTCGGCTTTGAGGCTGAGCAGCCGTTCGGCTTCGATGCTGCCGCCTTGCAGGGTGATTTGGTTTTGTGCTTCCAGCAGGGTTTGCCGCCCTTGGATGCGGCCGCTGTTACTGATGTCGCCGGCAGCCAGATCGACGATGCGCCGACCGGCCAGGGTGCCGCGGTTGTCGATGCGGCCGGCTTTCAGCTGCAGGGCGTCGGCGCTGATGAGTCCGCCGGCGCTGTTGAGATCGCCGGGGCGGGCGAGTACGTAGACTTTGGGTACGAGTACGCTTTGGCTGCTGCCGTCGGCCAGGGTAACGGTCTGGCTTTCAAGCCAGACGATGTCGCTGGTCAGCCGGGCAACCTGCTCGGGGGACAGGGCGATGCCGGGGATCAGCTGCTGGGCGCGGGCGAAGCTGATGCCGGCGTCCATCAGGGCTTGGAATTGGGCTTCGTCGTTCGGGTAGCCGTCCAGACGGCGGTAGCCGGTCAGACGGGCAATCTGTTCGTTGATCAGGCGTTGCTCGTAATAGCCGTCGCCCAGCCGTTTGTGGGTGCGGTTGGGATCGGTTTGCAGGGCTTTGAGCATGTAGTCGCTGCCCAGCCAGGTGCGGTAGTCGGCATAGGCAGGATCGGTTTCCACCAGATAGCCGGGGCGGTCGGGACGGACGGTGTACAGGCTGCTTTCGGGCAGACTGAAGCTGCCGTCGGGACTTTTAATGCGCGGCGGGGCAACGGCCGCGGTGGCGGCATCGGCCGCGGCGGCATGGCCGGCAGGAGGGTTCAGGCTGCCTGCCTGATCCTGATAGCTGATGTGGTTGGCAAATTTGCGGCGCTCAAGCAGGGTTTCGTTGTGTATGGGGGCACTGTAACCGGTGCGGCGTCCCCACCTTTGTCTAGATTTGCTTTTGCGGGCATAGCTGTTTTCGAAGATGCCGGACTCGATTTCGTAAACGCCGGCCAGATCGCTTAGATTTTTTAATACGCTATCTTTTTTGCTGCCCTGCCAGACACCGCCGATCAGGATTTGGCCGTTTTGGTTGGCCAGCTCTTGGGTGTCGGCAGTAAAGTTGCCGCCGATGGCAATTTGCCCGGGTTGGGAGTGGGCGATTTGGTCTTCGTGGCGTTGTATGGTGACGCGTTTTTCGTTCCAGCTGGATTGGCGAACCGGAGCACGGCCGTCGTTAAAGGTAAACTCGCCTTTGGCATGATTGGCAGTCTGCCGCCATGAGCCGTCTTTGCCAACCTGCCACCATTCGGGATTGCCGGGTTGGCTGTAGCTGTGCCGGTGTTCGGCTTGGCCGACAGCAACTTTGTGATTGACTTCCCAGCGGCTGTTGCTGTTATGGATTTTGGCAACCGACCATACGCCGTCCCCGGCCGCTTCGATGCGGCCGCCGCGGTTTTCCAGGCGCTCGGCCCTGCCTTCGGCCTGATGGCGCTCGTTCAAACGGCCGCCGATATGCAGTGTGCCTTCGCTGCTGATCAGGCTGGAGACGCTGCCGGTTTGTACTTGGCCGTTTTCAATCCGGCCAAAGCCGCTGCCGGTGTTGCTTATGCTGCGCATGCCGATGTCCAGTCGTTCGCGGGCGGCAATCACGGGGGCTTGGTTTTTGCCGTCTGCGCTTGCTTCTTCGCGGTTGTTCAGGCCGCCGCCGCCCAGGGCGAGACGGCTGCCGTAGATGCGGCCGCTGCCGATGTTGTTCAGGGCAGTCGCGGCATCAATGCGGGTCAGGCCGTTGCTGTTGATCAGGCCGCGGTTGTCCACGGTGTCGGCGCCAATACGGGTATTGCTGCCGGAAACCAGTTTGCCTTCGGCGCGGTTGTCGATGTGCCGGGCACGGATGTCGAGGGCTGCGCCGCCGGCCAAACGGTGGCGGTTGCGGATGCTGCCGCTGCTTTCGATGCTGAGTTTGCGGCCGGCTTCGATGTTGCCGCTGCTGTCAAAGTCGGCTCTGAGTTTGAGGGCGGCGTCGCGGCCGGCGGCCAGGGTGCCGCTGCCGTTCAGTACCCGGGCATCCAGTCCGATGTCCTGTCCGGCCAAGATGCTGCCGTCTTGGTTGGTGATGTTGTCGGCGGCCAGTTTCAGGCTGCCGGCAGTGGTGATTTCGCCTTGTTCGTTATTCAGGCCGTCTGAAAGGAGGATGTCGCTTTGGCTGTTGCTGCGGATGGCGCCTTGGCGGTTGTCGAGTCGGGTGCCATCCAGTTTCAGGCTGCCTGCGGCCAGGGCGCCGCCGCGGTTGTCGCTGTGGCTGCTGTGAATGTCGGCGCTGTGGGCGAGAATGTCGCCTTGGCGGTTGTCGAAACGGCTGCCGTCTGCTTTCAGGCTGCCGAGGGTGAGGCGGCCGCTGTTGGCCAGTTCGCTGTGTACGTTCAGATCGGTGCGGCCGCCCGCTTCGATGGTGCCGCTGTTGTCCAAACGGCCGGAGACGCTGATGCGGCCATCGGCAGGAGTGGGAACTTGGGTATGGCCGCCGTGACTGTTGCCGCTATTGCCGTTGCCGTTATTGGCGGGCGGCCGCTTGTTGTCGGAGTGGGAACCGTTGTTGTTGCCGTTTCCGCCGTTGTTGCCGCTACTGTTTCCACTGTTGCCGTTGTTGTTTTCCTGCAGGCCGATGCGGCCGCTGTTGGCCAGGCGGGCGGTATCGACGGCCAGATCCTGACTGCCGCTTTGGCTGATGCGGCCGCTGTTGTCCAATACGGGGGCGGCGATGTCGAGACGGCCGCCGTCGATTTGGCCGCTGTTGCCGATATGGGCGCTGCGGATGCGGGTTTCTGAGGTGCTGAGAATGCGGCCGCTGTTGTTCAGGCTGCTTGTGCTGTCGATGCTGCTTTGGCCGTGGGCGTAAAGGGTGCCGCTGTTGTCGGTTTGGCCGGCGTTAAGACGCAGGGCGCCGCCGTCTTGGGCGGCAACCGTGCCGCTGTTGGCCAGTGTTCCGTCGGCGCTGAGGGTCACGCCGCCGGCACCGGCGTAAATCTTGCCGGCATTGCGGATGCCGCTGCCGTTGTCGGCGGCAATCAGGGTGATTTTGCCGGCATACATGCCGCCAAGGGCGCCGGTGTCGATGGCAAAGACGGGGGCAGATGAAGACGGGGCGTGGGGTGCGGCGGCGTCTTTCAGGCTGCCTGCGGCGTCGGTTTGGCCGCCGGCGGCAATCACTTGGACGTCCTGCCCCCAAATGCCGCCGTCAATCTTGG
Organism: Neisseria sp. RH3002v2f; assembly: GCF_014596375.1. NCBI lineage: Bacteria > Pseudomonadati > Pseudomonadota > Betaproteobacteria > Neisseriales > Neisseriaceae > Neisseria > Neisseria sp. RH3002v2f. The sequence continues at coordinate 2,972 of NZ_MAYZ01000005.1, read as the reverse complement.
CGGCACGGCTGAGAATGCGGGTGTAGTCGGCATCGCGCCCGTCAAGACCCTGAGCGCCGATTTCGATGCGGCCGCTGCCGATGTCCAAACCGTCGAAACGGCCGTCTGCCAGGATGGGACGGCCGGTAGTGAGGGTGGCGCCTGCGCTGTTGATAAAGCCGCCGCCGTCGACGCGGATGCCGGCGGGGTTGGCCATTACCACTTCGGCGCGGCGGCCGGCGATTTCGATATAGCCGTTCAGCCGGCTCGGGTCGCTGCTGTTGATTTGGTTGACGATTACACGGGCTTCGCCGCGGGCAAGAAAGGGGTTGCCCTGTATCCAGCCGGCCTGGCGGGTGGATACGCTTTTATGGCTGTTGTTGAGAATGGTGCCGCGCGTGTCGACATCGAAACGGCGGTATTGGTTGACGGATACGCCGTGGGCGGTGGGGGTTTGGATATTGACCTGCGGCAGTCCGTTGCCGGTTTGCAGGATGACGGGCTGCTGGGATTTGGGGGCGGATTTGTCGGCTTGGATGTCGGCGGCGGCGGCGGGCACAATCAGGGCCGAACCGAAACCGAGCAGCAGGCTGAAAGTCAGCGTGCCCAAATGCAAACGGCAGCCTGAACGGGTTTTTAGGCTGCCGTCACCGCCACCGGTTTCTCCGCCTGAGCACTCGCCGGGACTTTTGCCCTGCCCGATGGCAGTCTCGGCTACGGCCATCAGGATGCCGCGGGTGCGGTTGAAGACGATTTTATGGCGGTGTTTGTTCATGTTCTTGCGTCCGTGTGGAAATGGGAAACAGGCAGCCCAAATGCAGGTGGTGCCCGTGTTTTCTCCGGTTAAAACGAATAGTTTAGGTTGAAGCCGAAAACGGCGGTACGTTTGCTAAAGCCTTGCGGTTTTTTAATCGGTTTGCCGACAAACAGGTCGTAATTCAGGCTGCCGCCTGCTTTGAACTGGCCGCGCAGGCCGGCGGCGGCGCCGATTAGGGTTTGGCCGAGCAGGTATTGCGCCGAGTCGCCGGAAACATGGCCGCCGTCTAGCGCCAGATAAAACTGGTGGGCAGCCTGAAAATACCAGCCGGCTTCGTTGCGCCAGTACCAGCCGCGCTCGGCCGACAGTGAGCTTTCGCCGTCGAAGCTGCGCACGGTGTAGCGACCGCCGATGGCGATTTTGTCCAAAGGCGTCAGCGGGGTTTTATTCCACTGGGCATGCAGGTCGGTGTCATATACGAAGTGCTGCCGGCCGATTTGGAAGGGGTGGTTATAGCTGATGTCGGCAGTGATCACCTTCATCCTCGAAGTGCCTTCATCAAACACCTCTTCAGGGGCGGCAATGGCATCGGCCATGCCGGTGCCGCGCTTGTAGCCAAGGCCGATATCCAAAGTGCTGCGGCCGATGTATTCCTTGTGTTTTAGGCTCAACTGCCAACCGGCGGTTTTACGGCGCTGTACTTCGACTTCGGCATCATCGATAAAACTTTGGTTTTCTTTCTGCCACAGTTTGAAGCCGATATGGCTCTTGCGCCGCGCATCACGGTACAGCAGGCGGGTAAATCCGATGTCGCTGCCACGGCTTTTGCCGTTGTAGTCGTACACTTCATTGATACCCGCCACGGCTTGGTGGTAGCGGTAATAGTTGTGGTTCCAGCTCCACAGCCAGTTGCCCGCAGGAACGGAATAGTGAAAGGCGTAGCCTTGGGTGCCGCCGGCGGTTTTTTTGCCCTCGGAGTCGGTATGGGCGTCGGTATGGCCCAGATGGCGGCTGTAGGACAGATAAAACAGATCGCTTAAGCCGAAAGGGTTGTCGGCAGAGAAAGTCAGGCTGCCTTGGTATTTGCCGGTGGTTTTGCTGCCGGAGTCGTCCACACCGAGCGACAGGCGGTAGGGCAGCAGCCGCTGCCGCCAGGCAACAATGATGTCGCTTTCATCGGGTGCATCGGCGGGAACGATTTGAATATCGGCTTCCGCGGTGGGTACGCGCTTGAGATTTTCCAGCCCCTGCTCGATACGGCGCAGATTCAGAATATCGCCGCCTTTCAACGGAATTTCGTTTTGAAAGGCGGCAATGCGCGCGGCACGGGTTTGGTCGTTGTGCGAAGTATCAGTGCGAACCGAGCGCACTTTGCCGGGCAAAACGGTTAATTCCAAAGTTCCGCTGTTTAAATCCTGCGGTGCGGCCAAAATACGGGTAGTGGTATAGCCGTGGCCGATAACGGCGTTTTGTGCCGCAACCATAATGCGGTTGATGCCTTGCACACCCAAACATTGTCCGGATTGGAAGCCAGTTTCTTTCAAGGCTTTTTTAAGTGCAAACTGAAAACGGCCGGCAGCATCGCCGGTCAGGGTAACGGTATGAATGGGGAAACAGGGGGATTTGGCCGATTCGGCCGCAGGCGGAGTAAGCGTACTTTGCCGCGTATCGTCCAAACGCACATCGACTTCGCGCTGCAGCTGCTGCTCCTGCTGCCGGCGTCGCATTTCCTGACGTCTGGATTCGCTTTCTTCAATGGTATCGGCAAGTGCAGCCTGAAAAGAAAAGGCTGCCAAAATAGCTAAACTCAGATGGGTGTGTATGGCGGACATAATGTTAAGCCCAGTATATTTTTACTTGAGAATAAATTCACTAAATTTTACAAAATCATTGATAAAATGTCAATTTCTTAACTTTATCTATAGATATCTGGCGCTGTTTACAGTATCTGAAGATTTCAAGAATGATACTGTGAAGCCTTATGGCAGCCTGAAAGGGTTGCGGTGTTTGAGATGTTGCCGGCGTATTTTTCTTAAGCTGTTGTGTAAAACACTGTTAGAGACCTTTACAAAAAAGCCCTTCTCTCGACAGCCGGAACCTAAACAAAGATTTTCGGCTATTTCCCTCCCCCAATACCTCCTAATTCTACCCAAATACCCCCTCAATCCTCCTCGGATACCTGATAATAAGGGATCCGGGCCGCCTTTTAGGCGGCAACAGGCACACTTAGCCTGTT
>NZ_MAYZ01000004.1:0-26891 GCF_014596375.1 Neisseria sp. RH3002v2f | reverse complement strand
CAGGACCGTGAAACGACTCAGCGCCGATGATAGTGTGGTTCTTCCATGCGAAAGTAGGTCACTGCCAAACACCCATTCAGAAAACCCCCGGATATCCGGGGGTTTTTGCTTTGCCAGGAAAAAATGTTGGGGGTGGTAGGACGGTATCTGTACGGTGTCTGGTTGGGTTTGTAGAGGGACGACTTGAAACTTTTGGATATTCATTTTAAAATGACGTAATTTTATTATTTACCACACGTTGAAGGAAAAACCATGAAAAAAATGTTTGTATTGTTCTGTATGCTGTTCTCCTGCGCCTTCTCTTTTGCTGCGGTAAACGTCAATGCCGCTTCCCAGCAGGAATTGGAGGCGCTGCCGGGAATAGGTCCGGCAAAGGCAAAGGCCATTGTGGAATACCGTGCGCAAAACGGTGCGTTCAAGTCTGTGGACGAGTTGACAAAGGTTAAGGGTATCGGCCCTGCGGTGTTGGCGAAGCTGAAGGACCAGGCTTCTGTCGGTGCGCCTGCGCCTAAGGCCCCAGCCAAACCGGCTATACCCGCAGCTAAAAAATAGGGCGGTAAACATGCATACTGCTGAATGGGATAGTAAGTCTGTTCAAAGAAATATGTTGAATAATCTATTCTTATTGGAAGTAAAGTAATGACTGATAATCGGGGGTTTACGCTGGTTGAATTAATATCAGTAGTTTTGATATTGTCTGTACTTGCTCTCATTGCTTATCCAATCTACCGTAATTATATTGAAAAGGCTAGAATAAGTGCGGTACGCTCGGCTTTATTAGAGAATGCACATTTTATGGAAAAGTTTTATCTACAAAATGGGACATTTAAACAAACATCTACTAAGTGGCCAAAGTTACCGATTCAAGAGGCTGAGGGTTTTTGTATTCGGTTGAATGGGGTTGCGAGAGGTGCGTTGGACAGTAAGTTTATGTTGAAGGCAGTTGCCATAGATAAAAATAAAGAGCCTCGTATTATTAAGATGAATGAGAATTTGGTAACTTTTGTTTGTAAAGGATCTACCAGTTCTTGTGATGATGGATTAGATTATTTTAGGGGTAATGATAAGGGTTGTACATTATTTAAGTAGGTTTGAAATTATCGGTGTTGTTTACAAGTATGGGAGATATTGTAAACAACGCCGGTATTTTTATAGATTATGTTTGTTTCTGATTCCGAACGGGATATGGACGGAAGGCAGGATTTCTGTGGCAGAATCCAGATGTATTTTTTGATCATCAAAGAAAATATGGGGTTTGAGTACTTCAAGAATTTTTCTTTTTTCAATACCGCCGAGAAAAAAGGCCTCATTTACGGTTATTCCCCAGCTACGCATTGTGTTAATCACACGCTTGTGGGAGGGGGCATTTCTAGCAGTAATAATTGCAATACGTAATTTGGGTTTGTATTGCCTGTTAGTTACGGAGAAGTCTTTTTCCTGTATTTGGATTTCTGATAATTTTTTTAGGAATCCCGTTAATGGCCCGGAATTATGTGTTTTGTTACTATGTTTCAATTCATATTCTTGGAAAGACCGTATTCCTTGATCTGCATAGATTTTTTCTGATGAATCATCAATAAGAACGCCATCAAAATCCAATGCAATCCTTAATTCCGAATCACTGAGACAACCATCTTCGAAATGAGATGCTAAAACGTGTCCGGCAGGGTAGCCCGCTGTGATGGCTTGTCTCACATCAACTTCATTTGCAGATAAGAATAAATCAATCGATAGTGTTTTAATGTATCTATGCGGGTCTCCGCCTTGAAGGAATAAGGCTCGTGTAATATCAAGCCCATAGGCTTCTATCGAATTCATGACCCGTAAACCGGTATCTGGATCGTTTCTGGATAAAAGAATAACTTCAATTGGTGGGTCGTTTGGGTTTATTTCATTGATTGACAGAAGTTTCTTAATAAATGGAAAGGCAACGCCTTCTTTTAGGGGATGGTTTTGTTTTTCCCTCTGATATTGCCTATAGGTTTCTGCTCCTTCTGTTCTAAATATATTATCCGATTCGGATAAGTCGAATAGGGCGCTTGATGCTAAGCCGATTACAAGTCGTTTCGATAAATCATAGGACATAATAAGGATATCTTTAGCCGTGGATTTATGGAGCATGGTAGCAAAAATCGTATAGGGGTGTACATTACTCATCTGAAAAGGTGAACAGATTTTATAATGCCGTCTGAAGATATTTTCAGACGGCATTTTATTTCCAATTCGTTACAGGCTTGTATTTTGCCCATGTAATATAGTAATTTAAGGTATGTTTGCACTCTTAGACATAAGGACAATTGCAGCCTTCGTCTTTAATATATAAATCACTATCCAGCTTCAACTATACCCAATAGTTTTCCGAAACGCGCACCTCCGCCCGATAACGCCCGGCGGAAGTTTTACAGACAGCACCATACCCTGCTGAAAATAAAGTAGACTGTGTTCGATAATGTGGGGCGGAAATAGGTGGGGCATGGTTGGCTTCCAAGAAGTTTTTGAAATATGGGAAGTTTACTGAGTCAGACGACGTTTGGGAGATGTGTGGGAATCTTTGCTTTATAAAGTGGCAAAAGGTTGTCTGAAAATGGGTCTCAGACGACCTTTAGTTTGGTTGGAAAGGGAAGTAGTTTAGAAAGACCACGTGCGTGCGTACTGCACACACCCTACGCATAAATTTAAGATTCTTTGTAATTGTTGTGTGCCCGAAGGCGCGCATGCGATTGGATGCGGGCTACGGCTTGCTAGTCGCCGCCAACGGCGTCATCGTCTCCATGCTTTGCGAATACTACGCTCTCGAAGGCATTTCCGACTTAGTAGCCACTGTCCGCAAAATCCGCCAAGCCATCAACCTCGACCTCGATGTAACCGGCATCGTCCGCACCATATACGACAGCCGCAGCCGCCTCGTCGTCGGAGTCAGTGAACAGCTCAAACAACACTTCGGCAACCTGCTCTTCGATACCGTCATCCTCCGCAACATCCGCCTCGCCGAAGCCCCCAGTCACGGCCTCCCTACCCTCGCCTACGACGCCCACGCCAAAGGCACCTAGGCTTATCTCGACTTGGCTGATGAACTGATTGCACGGTTGGAAAAATAAATAGGGATATGAAGATAAAAAGGCCGTCTGAAAGGTGGGAAGTACTTTCAGACGGCCTTTGGTTTGGTTCAATCAAGAGTAGATATACACCCTAACAACTTTATACTGATAAAATAAAACCCTCTTTAGCAACAATATCCTTTTCTTCTTTAATATTTTCCAAATCTGGAACAATTGCCAATTTTGAGCCAGTCCGTAACTCTTTCCATGTAGATAAATTTTCATTTTTTAATGCGTTAAGGTGAATAAAATATCTTGTGCCATCTTTTGAACGAGCAAAAATAAATTTTTGTAATCTATCTCCATCTTTCAATTGTTTCCCACTCCTTCAACAATCTCTTCACAGACACCGGATACGGTGTCTTCAATTCCTGTGCAAACAGCGATACCCTCAATTCTTCAATCATCCATTTAAACGCGGCTAGGTCGTCTGAAACGGGTTGTCCTTGTTTCACCAAGCCGTCGGTTTTTTCCTGCCACATTTGTTCCAGCTCTTGAATATCGGCTTCGCGGGCTGCGTCGCGGGCGGGGTTGCTGCTGTATTTTTCGAGGCGCAGGGTCATGGCTTTGAGGTAGATGGGGAGGCGCGGCCATTGTGCCCACGGGGTGCGGGTGGCGAAGCCGGCGGCGAGTAGGGTTTGCAGGCGTAGTCTTAGAAGGTGGGTCAATGGGTGTTTGCCGAGTTTGCTGTTCAGTTCGGCGTAGGCGGCGGCGGTTTCCTGCAGGTAGCGGCTGAGGGCTTCTTTGACGGCGGGCAGGCGGCTACGGGCACGTTTGATTTGTTCTTTGAAGGCTTTTTCGTTGCGCGGCAGCTCGTCTTCGCCGATAAAGGCACGGTCGCAGACGGCTTGGGTAAGGTCGTCGCGCAGGGTGTCGGCGTTGATGTGTTTGAGCAGCATGGCGGCTTGGGTGAAGCCTTGGATGCCTTTGTTCAGGTCTTTTACCTGCTCTTTTAATTGCAGCTTCATCAATTCGATTACGCCTTGACGGTGTGCCTGCTCTGCGGCTTCTGTGGTGTCAAACAGGCGCAGGGCGATGCGGCCGTCTTTTTCTTTTTGCAGGCCGAGGTAGCCGGTGAGCTGCTGTTTGCCGCGGGCGAATTTGATGGATTCGGGCAGGGTGCCGATGTCCCATGTGGTAACGTTGTCGCGCTCGAATTCTTGGGTGTTGTCGCGGAAGGTGACGGCGGCGGCTTGGCCGAGTTGTTGTTGCAACTCATGCAGTTTGCGGCCGCCGGCAAGCTCTTGTCCGCCGTCGTCGATAATGCGCAGATTCAGATAGCAGTGTTCAGGCAATTCTTGCGCCGCCCATGCGTCTTGGTCAATTTGCTCGAGAATCCGCATATCGCCGGCACTTTTGGCGATAAAGTGCGCCAACTGGGGAATGATGGCCGCTTGGCGGTCGGGATTGCTTTCGAGAAATTTGGTGATGAAATCGGGTACGGGCACGCAAATGCGGCGGATTTGCTTCGGCAGGGCTTTAATCAGCAGCTGGATTTTTTCGCGCAACATACCGGGCACCAGCCATTCGAGCGACGGCGCGTGCAGGCGGTTGAGGACGGTTAGCGGCACGGTCATGGTCACGCCGTCGAGCGGATGGTGCGGCTCGAAGCGGTAGGAAAGTTTGAACTTGCCGTCTGCGGTTTGCCAGAATTTGGGGAACTGCTCTTCGGTAATGTGTGCGGCGGCGTGTTGCATCAGATCGTCTCGGCTGAGGAACAGCAGGCGCGGATTGTCGCGCTCGGCGGTTTTGAGCCAGGCTTCAAAGGTGCGGATATCGGCAAGGGGCAAAGGTTTCAGACGGCCTTTTTGGGATGCTGGCTGCTTTTGGGATTTGGGGTCGTCTGAAACATTTTGTAGGGTGTGTGAACTCGGTTCACGCTTGCGGCTGGACGCATCTTTGGAATCCGCGTGCGCAGCTTGCACCACACGCCCTGCGTTGCGCTGGTTTGCTTGTCCGTTTTGTCCGGCCGTCTTGTCCGACTGGGTTTGTCCGCCCTCTTCGCTTCCCCAAACGCCGCCTTTCGCATCTTTCCACACCAGCTTGGGCAGGCGTTCGTTATAAAACGCAAACAGGGCTTCGTCATCGACCAATACGTCTTGCTTGCGCGATTTGTGTTCGAGTTCGGTAATTTCTTTAATCAGCTTTTTGTTGTGGACAAAAAATTCCGCTTTCAAATCGCTTTCCTGCGCCACCAATGCGCTGCGGATAAAGATTTCGCGGGCTTCTTCGGGGGCGATTCTGCCGTAGGACACGGGACGGCGCGGCAAGACGGTCAGACCGTAGAGCGTTACCCGTTCGCTGGCGATGACTTCGCCGCGTTTTTGTTCCCAGTGCGGCTCGAAATAGTGGTAGCGGACGAGGTGCAGCGCTTCCTGCTCGATCCATTCGGGCTGGATAACGGCGACATCGCGCGCGTAAAGGCGCGTGGTTTCAACCAATTCTGCCGCCATCACCCATTTGGGCTTGGCTTTGAACAGGGCTGATGCCGGGAAAAGGTGGAAACGGCTGCCGCGCGTGCCGGTATAGTCGTTGCCGTCGGGCGATTTCATGCCGACGTTGGCGATAAGGCCGGTCAGCAGGGCGCGGTGGATTTGTTCGTAGCCCGCTTCTTTGGCAGCGCGGATTTGGGCGCGGTGTTGTTTCTTATCCAGTTGTTTTTGTTTGAGTTTGGCTGCCAAATCTTGGTCGCCTTGGCTTTCAGACGGCCTTAATTGTTCTTGGGTAGGAGGTTGTCTAAACGCGGCTTCTTTGGTGGTCAAACCCATTTCAATCGCGGTTTGGGCAAGCTGGTGGTGCAGCTCGCGCCATTCGCGCATACGCAGGTGCGACAGGAAATATTGGCGGCACCACTGCGCCAGTTGCTTGTTGGACAAACCTTTATCACGCTCGCGCTGGAAGCTGTCCCAAATGTTCAGATAGGCAAGGAAATCGGACTGCTTGTCGGTAAAACGCTCGTGCGCCTTGGCGGCGGCATCGCGCGCTTCCAAAGGCCGCTCGCGCGGGTCTTGAATCGACAGTGCGGACGCAATCACCAATATTTCCGCCATGCAGTCGTGTTTCTTCGCCGCCAGCAAAATGCGCGCAATTTTCGGGTCGATGGGCAGACGCGCCATTTGTTCGCCGAGTTTGGTCAGGCCGTTGTGTTCATTAACCGCCCCCAATTCCAGCAATACCTGAAACCCATCATTGATATACCGCGAATCGGGCATTTCTAAAAACGGGAATGCCGCTACGTCGCCGAGTTTCAACGCTGCCATGCGCAGGATGACGGCTGCGAGGTTGCTGCGGACGATTTCGGGGTCGGTAAATTCGGGGCGGTTGTTGAAATCTTCTTCTGAAAACAGTCGGATACATACGCCTGCAGAGATGCGGCCGCAGCGGCCGGAGCGTTGGCGGGCGGCGGCTTGGGAGATTTTTTCGACATGAAGCTGCTCCACTTTTGCCCGTGCAGAATAGCGTTTGACGCGCGCGAGGCCGGTGTCAATGACGTATTTGATGCCCGGCACGGTGAGCGAGGTTTCGGCGACGTTGGTTGCCAATACGATGCGGCGTTTTGCGCCGGAGGGGTGGAAGATTTTGTGCTGTTCGGCGTGCGACAGGCGTGCGAACAGGGGCAGGATTTCATCGTTGCGGCGCAGCGTAGATTTGCGCAGGGCTTCGGCGGCTTCGCGGATTTCGCGTTCGCCCGGCAGGAACACCAAGATATCGCCTTCGCCATAGCGTGCCAACTCGTCGGCTGCATCGACAATCGCGTCGGTCAGCTCCACTTCTGCGTCGTCTTCGTCTTTGCTGGTCAGCGGGCGGTAGAGGATTTCGACGGGGTAGGTGCGCCCGCTCACTTCTAAAACAGGCGCACCGTTGAAGTGTTGGGAGAAGCGTTCTGCGTCTATCGTTGCCGAGGTGATGATGACTTTCAAATCGGGGCGGCGCGGCAGCAGCTGTTTCAAATAGCCCAAGAGGAAGTCGATGTTCAGGCTGCGCTCGTGCGCTTCGTCGATAATAATCGTGTCGTAGGCGGCGAGGTAACGGTCGGTCTGGGTTTCCGCCAGTAGGATGCCGTCGGTCATCAGCTTGACGCAGGCATCGCGCGAGGTGTGGTCGGTGAAGCGTACCTTATAGCCGACCGCGCTGCCGATTTCGGATTTCAACTCTTCGGCAATCCGCTCTGCCACCGAACGTGCCGCCAAACGGCGTGGCTGGGTATGCCCGATCAAGCCTGCCGCCCCGCGCCCGAGTTCCAGACAAATCTTGGGCAACTGCGTGGTTTTGCCCGAACCGGTTTCGCCGCAAATAATCGTTACCTGATTCTCGGCAATGGCTTTTTTGATTTCTTCGAGCTTCTCGTGAACGGGCAGGGTGTTGTCGAATTCGGGTTTGGGTAAGGCGGCCAAACGCTTCAAAAAGATTTCGTGCGATTTCCGGTATTTTTCTTCGACTTTGGATAAGCTGCCGTATTTGTTGGGATTTTTGAAGGCGGATTGCAGGAAGTGGCGGTCTTTGGAGAGGGTTTGGGAGAAATCGGGAAACATGGCTGGTGCGTGTGCGGTAAAAAATAGAATTATAGCAAACGCTTTGGTTGGGTTCGGGCAATATCGGGATGGAGAAATGCCGTCTGAAAACCTCATTCTGTCGTTCAGACGGCATTGTTGCTGAAGTTTCAAGCGGCGGCGGAACGGTATTCGAATCAAGGCGGTTTGCCCTGCGCCCCGTCCCGGCTGAGTGAAGGGGCGTCTGCCGGCGTTTGATCGGGGGCGTTTTAATTTTCAGACGGCATTCCCGCTTTGCTGTTTGCTGTTTGCAGTCCTGCGGGCGCATTGCCGGTTTGGGCGGCGGTTTCCTGCAGCACGCGCCGGCGGAAACGCATTCCCGATGCGTGGTAAAACGGCTGCGGCGAAAACTGGCGTGAAACCTGCGAGGCGAAAATGCAGGCAATCAGCATCCAAAACAGCAGGCTTTGCCCGCCGGTCATTTCCATGACAACGACGGCGGAAGTTATCGGGGATTGTGTCGCACCCGCCAGAAATGCCGCCATGCAGATGAGGACGATGATGTTTGCACCCTGCGATATGTCGGCGATGGCGGCGATATGCTCGCCCAAAACCGCACCTATGGTCAGCGAGGGAGTGAAAATGCCGCCCGGGATGCCTGCCCAATAGCTGAAAACGGTGGCGAGCCATTTGGCGGCGGCGAGTCCGAAGGGGGCTTCGTAGATGCCATGCAGGGCTTGGGCGGCCTCGTGGTAGCCGGTGCCGTAGGTTTTGCCCTGATAAAGCGTGCCCAATGCGGCAAGCAGCAGACCCATGACAGCCGAGAGCAGCAACGGATGATTGCGGACGAAGCCCCGTATTTTGCGCGGGGAAAATGCCGCCGCGCCCTGATAGAGCAGCCGTCCGAACAGACCGCCCGCCGCGCCGCAAACCAGCCCCGCCGCCACGACCCACATCAAAATATTTTCCAATACGCCGCCGTTGAAACCCGAAAAATACGGGTTGTTGCCCTGAATGGCGACCTGTATGAAACCAGAGGCGAGCACGCCCAAAAGAATCTGCCTCTCCCAGCGCAACATGATGCCGCGCCCCAGTTCCTCAATGGCGAAAATCACGCCTGCCAAAGGCGCGTTGAATGCGGCTGCCAAGCCGCCCGCCGCGCCCGCCGCCATCAAATCGTTTTCCTGCATCCCTTTGAATGCCAAACCGTGTTTTTTGCACCACGCGCCCCACGCGCCCATCACTGCCGAGCCGACCTGAACGGATGGGCCTTCGCGTCCGATGGATGCACCGAACAGCATGCCCAAAAAGGTGAGCGGGATTTTCAGCAGTGTCGGTTTGAGGCGGATCAGCCGTGTTTTTTGTGCGCCGTAGGGCAGTGACAGCGAGGCGATGACTTGGGGGATGCCGCTGCCCGATGTATATGGCGCATATTTGCGTGTAAACCAGGTGATGGCGGGTAATCCCAGCGGCAGGGCAATCCACGCGAACCATGGGTATTTCTGAACCAGGCTGGTGTTCAGTTCCAGTGCAAAGTCGGCAAGGTGGGCGAAAAACAGCGCGGTCAGGGCAACGAGTGCCGAGCCTGCCAAGAGGAACACAAAGGCGATGCTTTTGCGCGACAGGCGGCGGGTTTGACGGATTTTGCGGGCGATGCGCCGGGGAAGCGTAGGTGTCATGACGTGTATTCCGACATTTCAGACGGCATATCCCGGTATGCCGTCTGAAACGGGTTCAAAATTCTAAAACGGGTATGATTAACGGGGCAATGAGTGCAGTCAGTACGCCGTTGAGCGTCAGCCCCAGTCCAGCGTATGCCGCCATACGTCGGCTGCGTTCGAGCGAGGCGGCAATGCCCATCGCGTGCGAAGCCGTACCGAGCGACATTCCGACAGACGAGGGCATAACGACCGTGTTTTTCAACATTTTGTAACCGGCAATCTGCCCGACGAGGCCGGCGATGATGACGGTGGCGGCGGTAATGGCGGGAATGCCGCCGATGGAACGGGTAATTTCGATGGCAATGGGGTTGGTCACGGATTTGGAGGCAAGGGAGAGGACGACATCGCGTCCCGCTCCCAGCCATTTGGCAAAATACATTCCCGTAACGATGCCCGTAATGCTGCCTGCAAGTTGCGAAACGATGACGGGCAGCCATTGGTTGAAGATTTTCCGGCGGTTTTGGTAGAGCGGGACGGCAAGTACGACAACAGCGGGTTTAAGCCAGAAATCAATGAATTGTGCGGCGTTGTGGTACACCGCGTAATCAATATTGAGGATTTTCAGGTAGGCAATCAGCGCAATCGTGCTGATTAGGACGGGGTTGAAGAGGATGTTGCCCGTCCGCTTCCTAATGATGATGGCGAGCGCGTACGCGGCAAGCGTGAGGAAAAGCAGGATACTCGGCTGTCTGAGGATTTCGTTCATCGGATAATACCCCGTATCCACCGGTGGACTTTGCCGGTAACGATTAGGACGCACAGCGTGCTGGCGGCGGTAGCAGTCAGTATGGGGAACCAGTCGTTGGCGATGAGATCAAGGTAGCTGATGACGGCAACGCAGGGCGGCACGAGGAACAGCGTCAGGTTTGACATCAGCGCGTCGGTCAACTCTTGCAACCATGAAGGTTTGACCCATCCTGCCTGAAGCATGAGGAACAGTACGCCCATGCCGATAATGCTGCCGGGCAGCTTGATGCCGCTGAGGTAAACGGCAGTTTCGCCGACAGAGAGGCAGCCGAGGATGATGAGTAGTGCGCGGATGATGTTCATAGCGGGTGTCCGGATGCCGGCGTGGTATGATTTATTTTGTTAACTGTTTAATCATAACGTTATTCATGCCGTCTGAAAAGCCGGGACGCAAACGGAAAACGGCACGGATGAACCGTGCCGCATGACGTGTACCTTGTTCAGGCTTTGCGGTAGGGGTTGTCCAAGCCGGCAATCAGCGTGTGCAGATAATCGCGTAACTGACGTTCGCTGCAGCCCATCAGCAACGCGTCTTCAAACGTATCCTGTGCCATCTGGTACAGTTCGGTCATGTTTTCGGCCATTACTTTGACTTTTTCGGTACAGGATACGATCTGTCCGTCGTCATCGTACCATTTGGGCATTTCGGGCATACTCATTGCGTATTCCTTGGGAAATCAGTTTAGAAAGCGGGACGAATCGTTTTTCTTGACCCGACGGGCGAACGCATATTTACTGCTCCAATATTTGTGGCTCAGGCTGGTGATTTCGATATTTTTTCCCGTGCGCGGCGCATGGATGAAGCGGTCGTTGCCGATATAGAGTCCGACATGTGAAATCCGGCCGCCGCCGAGCGTGCGGAAGAAGACCATATCGCCGGGCTGCAGGTCGCTTCGGGAAACGGAAGAACCCATCCGTGCCTGTTCTTCCGATGTACGCGGCAGGTTGATGCCCATCGCGCGTTTGAAGATGTGCTGCATGAAGCCGCTGCAGTCGAATCCGGTGGAGGTCGACGTACCGCCGTAGCGGTAGGCGACGCCCAAGAGTCCCATCGCATTGCCGATAAGCTCGTCGGCGGAACCTGAAGTACGGTCATTATTAGTGCGGGCGGTTTGGGTGTATTGCCCGTTTTCGGCAAACTGTTTGAGAATTTGCTCGCGGTTGCTGAGCAGGTTGGTCAACTCGTCGGCAAAGGCGGGACGGGCGGCAAATACCAGCCACAATACCGCCAGAATGACCGGCTTGAGAAAAGAATCCATATCGGTGTTTCCGCGCAGGAGGCCTCATGCCGCCATGCGATGTTATGCTGTATCAATTGAAAATATCTTGTTGATTGTATATAAAAAAACACCGGTTTGGCAAAAACTGCTTGTTAGATTGGGTTAATCTTTTGATTTTATTTGTTTTATCGGATATTTAAACGGGCATATTCTATGCATGACCTTGTTTTCGGGCCGACCGCAACCATATATCCGCCATCCGAACAATCAATCAGAGAGAATAATGAATCAAAATATCCGCCATGCCGATGTACGTACCCGTTTTATTTTTGACGATATGCCCGTACGCGGGCTGCATGTCCGTTTGGAAAACGTATGGCAGCACATCGTGGAGCAGAAAAACTATCCTTCCGCCATCCGCCGTGCTTTGGGCGAGTTGTTGGCGGCGGGTGTGTTGCTGTCGGGCAACTTAAAAAACGAAGGTGCGCTGATTGTGCAGGTTCAGGGGCAGGGGCGGCTGAAAATGCTGGTTGCGGAAGCGACTTCCGACCGTACCGTCCGTGCGACCGCGCGTTGGGACGAGGAGGCAGAAATCGGTGAAGATGAAAGTTTGGCCGATCTTTTGGGCGAGGGCGGCGTATTCGTGCTGACGCTGCAGCCTAAAGACGGCGAACCCTGGCAGGGTGTAGTACCTTTGGAAGGCGAAGGTATCGCGCAAATGTTGGTAAACTATATGAAACGTTCCGAACAGCTTGATACGCACATCGTCCTGTCTGCAAGCGACGAAGCGGTGGGCGGTCTGCTGGTGCAGCGTCTGCCTGAAGAGGTGTTGGATGAAGAGGCATGGGAACACGTTAGTACGCTGGCGCGCACACTGACGGCGGGCGAGCTGGCAGAATTGGATGCGCAACATGTTTTGTACCGCCTGTTCCACGAAACGCCGCCGCGTGTATTCGAGCCGGAAACGTTTGAATTTTCATGTACCTGTTATCGGGGCAAGGTCAGCGATATGCTGTTGATGCTGGGCGGGGAAGAAGTCGGCGGCGTGGTGGCGGAACAAGGCAGCATCGAGATTGATTGCGACTTCTGCCACAGCAAATATGTGTTTGACGAAACCGATGTCAATGCGCTGTTCGGTGCGGATGTGGTCGGCGTTGCCCGAGAGCAGTCCCAACATACCGTCCAATAATCTTGTGTAACAAAGATAAATAGTCAAATGCCGTCTGAAAATCCCTACAGGGTGTTTCAGACGGCATTTTCATGTGTTTCAGACGGCATTTAAAGCAGGAACATGGTTGCGAGACCCAAGAAAATCAGGAAGCCGCCGGAGTCGGTAACGGCGGTAATCAGTACCGAACTGCCCAGTGCGGGATCGCGTCCGAACTTATCCATAATGACGGGAATCAGCACGCCGACCGTTGCCGCCAGCAGGAGGTTGAGCGTCATCGCGGCAACCATGACCAAACCGATGCCGAGGCTGCCGTAGAGCAGCCATGAAACCGCGCCCATGACGGTTCCCCAGATAATGCCGTTGACCAAGGCGACGCCGACTTCTTTTTTCAACAAGCGCCCCGCCTGCATTCCCGTCAACTGCCCCATCGCCATTGCGCGGACAATCATGGTGATGGTTTGGTTGCCTGAATTGCCGCCTATGCCGGCGACGATGGGCATCAGTGCGGCGAGAGCGACGATTTTTTCGATACTGCCTTCAAACGCGCCGATGACGCGGCTGGCAAGGAAGGCGGTACAGAGGTTGACGGCAAGCCACATCCAGCGGTTTTTCACCGAATCCCACACTGGTGCGAACAAATCTTCTTCTTCCTGCAAACCCGCCATGTTCAGGATATCTGCTTCTGATTCTTCGCGGATGACGTCGACCATTTCGTCAATGGTGATCCTGCCGATGAGTTTTTTGTTTTCATCGATGACGGGCGCGGTTACCAAGTCGTAGCGTTCAAATGCCTGCGCGGCCTCTTCCACATCGTCTTCGGCACGGAAACGTACGATATCCTTTGCCATTACGGTTTCTACCAAGTCTTCGGGATCGGCGACTAGGAGTTTGCGTATGGGCAGTACGCCCTGTAAAACATCGTTTTCGTCAACCACGAAGATTTTATCCGTGTGGTCGGGCAGGCTGTCGAAGCGGCGCAGGTAACGCAGTACCACTTCGCAGGTTACATCGGCACGGATGCTGACCAGTTCGAAGTCCATAATCGCGCCGACCTGATGGTCTTCATAAGACATTGCCGCTTTGACTTGCGCACGCTCTTCTTCATCACGCGTTTGCAGCGCTTCGTAAACCACTTGGTGCGGCAGGTCGTCTGCCAGCTCCGCCAATTCGTCCGCATCCAAGTCGTCGACCGCTGCCAACAGCTCGTCTTTGTCCATTGACTCGATCAGCGTTTCGCGGACTGCATCGGACACTTCCAGCAAGACTTCGCCGTCGTCTTCCGGTTTGACCAAAATCCAGACGATATTGCGTTCGCGCGGCGGCAGTGATTCCAATACCGCCGCTACGTCGGCCGGGTGCAATTCGTTCAGAAGGACGGTCAGTTCGGTGAATTTGTCGCGCAACGCCTCATCCTCAATCGGCACGCCTTCCTCAATTTGCGGGAAGGCAGGCGAGAGGATTTCGCACAGCGCGTGGATACGGTCGAAATCGGCGGAAACGCGTTCTACGTCGTTTTCGATACCGTTGTTTTCAAAGTTCGGAGAGGTTTGTTCGATGCTCATAAATGCTCCGCCCGCCGTGCGCGGGGAGGCATTTCGGCGGGATGGTTATTGTCGGTTGGAAGTGCGGGGTGCGTTTGGTAAAAACGGACTGGGAAGATCCATGATAAAAGCCTGACAGGGCAGGCACAGAGTCGGAAACGCCGCTATTTTACTCTCTTTTGTCGGAAACGGCTTGCTATTTTTAACGTAAATGCCGTCTGAAACGCGGAGTTTCAGACGGCATTTTCACCGGCTTGTTACCAGTTGTAGCCTATTTTGATTCCTGCCTGTTTGTGGCGGGCGGTGTTGCTGTCTTTGCCGTAAGCGGCATGAAGTTTGGCGTTCCAGCCTTTGTATCCGGCGTCGATTTGCAGGGTATGCAGTGTGCCGTGGGCGGCTTGCTGCAGTAAGGTACGGTCGTTGACGCTGAGGGCGGAACCGCTGTTTTGGCGGGTATGGTAGTAATCGCTGCTGAAGGCGGGGGTCAGCTTGGCTTGACCCAGTTCGACGGTTTTATCGAGACGGATGCCGGCATGCCATGTGGTTTGGATTTGCGCCGGGCTGTTTATCTCTGCACCGTCGAGTATGTACCGGTTGCCGTTGCTGCGGTTTATACGGATGCCGGCATAGGGTCTGAGGTTGATGCCGGTATCGATTTTGATGCCGGTGTTGATGCCTGCATCCCATGCGTGGCGGCGGACGGCAGCCCCGTCATAATCGGTAAATCGGGTACGGCTGTTGCTGTAGCCTAAATCTGCCGCGGCAAAGAGCGCGCCGTTTTCTCCTTTGACGAACAGATGTGCGCCGTTGCTGCGGTTTCGGGCGGATACGCCTTCATCAAAACGGTTGTTTGTGCGCTCATCGGTCAAAATCGTACCGACACTGAGACGGTCGGTGATGCCGGTTTGGATGCCGATATGTACATAGTCGGTAGTCTGTTGGTAGGGACGGTGTGTGCCGCTATGGTAGTCGGTTTGTTGCGTACCGGTTTCCAGCCAGATGTTTTGCTGCTGCGGATCGGTAAGGTGGCGGTCGATGCGGCGTCCCGCCTGTTGCCGGCCGGTATTGTAGGCGGCTTGTTCGGAAACGGCGGTGTTGGCCGACCGGCTGATTAGTTCGGCCTGGTTCGGCATACGGATGCCGGCAACGCCGGTTTCCAAACTGTGGATTTGTCGGGACAGACGGTTGAGTGCGTTCAGGTAGGCGTGTCGGGCTGTTTCGACGGCTTGCGCATCGCCGCCTTGCCGTGCTTTGTCAAGTTCGGATTCGGCCGTTTCTACACGTTCTATGTACGTATCCAGTTCGGTTTCGAAGAGTGTCAGGTCGTTCGTGTCGGCGGCTTTGGCAACCTGACGGCAGATATCGGCACTGTATCCTTGTGCGGCACACAGGTTTTGGGCACGCGTCAGAATGCCGGTCAGCGGGTCTGTCTGTTTCAATTGGGCGGACAGATATTGGACTTGGCTGTCGATGCGGGCAAGTTCGGTTTGACTGTTCTGCCAGGCCTGTAGTGCCTGCCTGGTCGCGTCAGCGTCATTTTGAGCCTGTCTGCTGATGTCGGTTGCCTGTTGTTGGCGGCTGTGGAGGGTATTTTGCAACCGGATATATTGCCCGTAGATTGAGCGCCGTTTGAGCGTACGGGAGCGGTTGGTCCGGTTGTATTCGGCTGCGGTCTGGTTGAAGTTTTGCTGCAGTTGGTTGATTTCCCGGTTGATTTGGGCCAGTCTGCCTTCACTGCCGTTTTGGTTGGTTTGAGCCTGTTGGTGGATATGCTGCAGCCGTTCGGTTTCTTGTTGTTTGAGGGTGAGTTTGGCTTGTAATTTGTCGTATGCCCGTTGGTTGCGCTCATGTTCCGCACGCGTGGCTTCAATTTGAAGTTCGGCCTCTTTGAGCGGGTTGTACAGGCTGTATCCGTTGTTGTTTTTGCGGAGGATGTAGCGGTATGCACCCAAATCGGCATAGCCGTTTTGGAGGGTGAATCGGGCTTGGTGGCCGTGTTTCGGGTTGAGGCTCACAAGTGCGAGCGATTCGGTTGTTTGAGGTTCTTGTCCGGTGTTTCTGACGTGGATTTGGAATGCGCCGCGGCTGTCCCCTTCCAGTTTGAGGAGGTCGTTTTGTTTTCGGACGATGTCGGTCAGGAGTCGGAATGTGCCGAACCCGTCAAGTGTACCGTTTACGGTCAGTGTGTTGAAGCGGTTGTTGTGTGTATTGTTGGAGAAATCGGGGTTCAGGGTGATTTGTGCGCCGTCAAGCGTCAGTGCGCCGGTGTGGCTGGACTGGGAAAGTGTCCAGTTGCTGTCTGCCTCCATGCGGACTGCGGTGTCTTTGCCGGCACGGATACTGCCGTACAGGTGTGCTTTGCCCAGGCGGAGCTCTGAACGGTCGTTAAGGGTAATGTCGCCGTGTACTTGCGTTGCAGGTAGTGCACGATAGTTTTCGGCTTTTAAAACGGCGTTGGGTGTGCAGTGGGTGCTGCCGCTATGGTAGGAGCGGTAGCATTCCGGTGTTTTGCCTTGGGTAAAGCCGAGGTCGATGCTGGACAGATCGTATGCGGTTATGTCGCCGTCCAGATGCGCGGTATTGCGCCCTGCCGTCAGTCGGGCATGGTTTCGCAGGGTGAAACGCGCAGCCTTGAAGCTGCCGTCGGTCCATTCGTTTTCAAGAACGGGTTCGCGTTTGGCCTGGTGGTCGTAGGCATGGGGTACGGGCCTGCCTGACACAATCATATTGCCGCCCTCAATCAAGACTTCCCCGTTAAGGTTCATGCCGCCGTTGAGCAACAGCGTGCTGCCGGTGCGTTTGGGACGATAGTGCAGGTTGAGTGCGCCGTTGTAACGGTATTCGGGCCGTCCGTATACGGCGGCATTTGCGATATGGCGGGTTTTTTCTATGGCTGCTTCGCGGTCATGTCCGAGAAATTCCCAGTCTTGGGTGCTGTAGGCATCCCATGGGAAGAAGGCGCCGGGGTTGCCGCCTTCTTTGAGGCGGTAATAGTCGGTACGCCTGCCCCTGTGCGGGTTGACGTATTCGTATAGGGCGAGGGCTTGTGTGGGGTGTTTGGACCATTGCACCCATTCGATATTGGTTTTGCTGTAACTCGGTGCGGCTTTGCCCGTTTGCGCGTTCTCACCCAAGTATCCGCCGAAGGTAATCAGGTCGGGGCGGGCATTTTCGGCTTGGGTGATTTGTTTGGCGGCCTGTTGCCTGTTGTTGCCGACAAATTGCCAGCTTGTTGAGTTTTCCATATTTAACGGGAAAAATTCGCGCGGGTTGCCGCCGGGTTTGAGTATGAAGTAGTCGGTCCGATGGTTGCGGTGCGTGTTGATGTATTCGTAAACCGCCGCGTTGCCTTGCGGACGGTTGCCCCATTTCACCCACTCGACATGATCGGGACTGAGGATGGGGTTGCCGGTCAGCGTCAGTGTCGCGGCTTGGTCAGGGTTGTGGTTGACGATTTGCGCGCCGCCGTCCGCATGGCGGATATGGGTAAAGGCAAGGTTGTTGCCGTTGAGGTCGAGCCGTCCGCCCCTGAAGCCGAAATAGAGGTTTTCAGGTTTGATTTGCCGGCTGTCGGCGAGGACGGCCGTGCCCCTGCCGCTGGTGATGCCGACTTGGTTGAATGCTTGTTTGCTGCCGTCTGAAGCAGCTTTTTGGGCGAGGATGACAGTGCCTTCCCCGATGCTGATGTCGCCCTGGTTGATGCCTTGTCCGTTGGCGATAAGCGTGCCTGCACCCAGTTTGGAGAGCCGGTCGCCTTTTGGATTGCTGACTTGCCAGAAGACGCGTTTGCCGTCGGCTACGATAACGCCTGCACCTTGCCATGTGCGGTTTTTACCGACGACGGTGAAGTTGCTGTTGAACTGCAATGCGCCTGCGCCTTGGTTGATATTGTCTGCCAGCATCAGTGTTTTGTTGTCGAACCTGCTGGATAGGATGAGTGTTTTGCCGGCATCTTCAGACGGCATGTGCCTGCTGTCGTTTTGTGGGGCAAGCGAAGGGTTTGCAATGGGCAGGGTGATGCGTTCGTTGAGCCCTTGCAGGGTGCTGCGGCCCTTGCCGCTATCGCGCCATATGAGTTCGTTGGTGGTCAGCCCGACATCCAGCCGGGTTTCGTATTGGCGGATGGTGGAACGGATGAATTCGGGTTGGGTGACGATGTAGTTGTTGAAGAAGTTGTCGAAGCCGGTGTAGGTGCCGAGTACGCCCGCAAGCACCCAGCGGTTTTCATGCTTGTCGAAGGCGAACAGGGGGGAACCGCTGTCTCCGGGGATTGCGTAGGTGTTAAGGGGTTGGTCGGTCAGGCTGCCGCCAACGCGTAAGCCGTGGTTTTGGGAACCCAATACTTTTAGTGCTGTGCCGCCGGTCAGGTATTGGTATGCCGGGGCGGTTTGTGTACGCGTGCCGTCTGCTTTACGGACTTGTTGCGTGCCTGAGCCGAGCCGTACAAAGTAGGGGAAGCGGTCGGCATCAAGGTAGGCATTGGTCTTTGGCTGGCCGTTTCCAAGCAAGGGTACGCTGCTGAGTGCGGCAGGTGAGATTTCGGTAACCAGTTTGTTGAGGCGGGGAAGGTGGTAGTCGTAGCCAGGGTGCGGGTTTCGTGATACGAGGCGGTAGGTATAGGCTTGTTCTTCTGGATTTTGGGTGTCGTTGCCGAATTGTATGGAACCGTAGCCGGAGTTGTGTTTGACGCTGTTAACGTATTGGGGGTGAACCAGGGTGGCGATGGCGGTTTGGCGGTTGCTGACGCGGAAGTCGGGCATGGGGATGCCGCTGAGAACCCTGCCTAATATTTTGCCTTGTTTGTCTTGGATGGAAATATTGCTTGCACCTAAGGAGAACGCGCCTTTATTTTCGGCAAAGTCGCGAAAATATTGGTAATCGACATCGCTGCGGACAATGGACGAATAAGCAGGGGAAACGGCAAAAAGACCGAGGGTGGACAATACAGAATAAAACGGGGTGGTGTGTGTGAAGCGCATGATGATTATCCGTGTAATAGAGAAAATCAACGATTCTTGCGGGTAAGAATCACCGGCCCCGTTTTGTGCTGGATTTATATTGTATATTTTGTTTTTGTTTGATTATAAGGGAACGGCGTCCTTTCGTCTATTGGCGATGATTGTATGATTTTATTTAAGATTTTAATAAAAATCCTAGGAATGGCTGCGTTTTTCCGTTATTTTATTTCGTCCGGTATCGGTTTTTAAGTTCACGCAGCGCGACAAAGGTATCGAGGCTGCTGTTTAACGTTTTCCCGCTCAATGCCTCGACGCGGGCCCTGACGTGTGGCAGGTCGACGCGCAAAAACGGATTGATGCGGCGTTCGTGTGCGAGGGTAACGGGCAGGGTTGGCGTATGCGCCGCCGCCTTTAATGCCGCCTGAATGTCGGCGTTGTCCGGCTCGATATGGGCGGCAAAATCTAGGTTGGCGGCGGTGTATTCGTGTGCCGGGTAGAACAGGGTGCCTTCGGGTAATTGGTTGAACCGTTGGAAGCTGTCGTAAAGCTGTTCGACCGTACCGGTGAACACGCGTCCGCAGCCTGCGGAAAAAAGGGTATCGCCGCAAAAGACGTGTATGCCGTCTGAAGTTTCCATGAGGTAGCTGATGTGGCGGTCGGTATGGCCCGGGGTTGCCCAAACGGTGATTAACCCTTCGCCGAAGGTAAATTGGGTGCCTGCGGTTACGGTGTGGGTTGCTGCTTCGATGTCGGTTTCACCGTAAACGGGCGATTCCATGTAGCCGCGCCACAGTGCGGCAGCACCGCCTTCGTGGTCGGGGTGGGGGTGAGTTACCCATGTTTGGGCAAGCATGAGTCGGTTGCGTACGAGGAATTCCAATACGGGTGTGGGGTCGGAGGGGTCGACGCAGACGGCATGGTTGCCTTCCTGTATCATCCAAATGTAGTTGTCAGTCAAGGCTTTGACGGGTGTGATTTTCATGAGTGTTCCTCGGTGGACGGATACCGTTTAAAGGATGGTATGCCGGAATGCCGTCTGAAATATTCTTCAGACGGCATTGGTTTGAGTAGGGCGGTTAGCCCAAAGCTTTTCTTGCGCCGGCAAAGAGGCGGTACCAGCCGGAGAGTTCCGTCCAGTCTTCCGGTTTCCAGCTCATTTGCGCGGCACGGTACACGCGTTCGGGGTGGGGCATCATGATGGTCACGCGGCCGTCGGCGTTGGTAACGCCGGCAATACCCTGAGGCGAGCCGTTAGGGTTGAGCGGATAGGTTTGGGTCACTTGGTTTTGTCCGTCGACGTATTGCAGCGCGATGCCGAGGTCGTCTGAAATTTTGCCGCCGTGAAGCGCGAAGTCGGCGCGGCCTTCGCCGTGGCTGACGACGACGGGCAGGCTGGAGCCTTGCATTTCGTTCAGAATCAGCGACGCGGATTTCGGAACATGAACCATGCTCAGGCGCGCTTCAAACTGTTCGCTCAAGTTGCGTTTGAATTTAGGCCATGCTTCTGTACCCGGGATAATCTCGGCAAGGTTGCTGACCATTTGGCAGCCGTTGCATACGCCTAGTGTCAGCGTGTCCGGGTCGGCGAAGAAGGCGGCAAACTGGTCGCGCAAGGCGGGATGGAACAGAATCGATTTCGCCCAGCCTTCGCCCGCGCCGAGTACGTCGCCGTAGCTGAAGCCACCGCACGCCGCCAGCATTTTGAAGTCGGCAAGGTGGACGCGGCCTGCCATCAAGTCGGACATATGCACGTCGTAGGCATCGAATCCGGCGCGGGTAAAGGCGGCGGCCATTTCGATTTGCCCGTTCACGCCCTGTTCGCGCAGGATGGCGATTTTGGGTTTTGCGCCGCTGTTGATAAACGGCGCGGCGATGTCTTCGTTTACATCAAACTTCACGTCGGCAAACAATGCGCTGCGTTCGTTGTCGCCAATCAGGGCAAACTCGCTGTCGGCGCAGGCGGGATTGTCACGCAGGCGTTGGATGGCGTGAGAAGTTTCCTGCCATGCGCGTTGCAGGTCGACGCGGTTTTGTTCCAAGAAATAGCCGTAACCAAAGAAAGAAATAGATTCATTGTCAAAATCAGGAGAGCCAATCCAGCTTACGGCATCGATTAAGTTAGCTGCTTTAAATGCTGCATTAACGTAATCTCTATCTTTTTGGCGGATTTGGATAACCGCACCTAATTCTTCATTGAATAAGATTTTAATGGCGGCATGATTATAAAGTTCGTCAGATAAGTCCTCGGCCGGGTCGCCTTGGAAATCCGGGTGATGAATCGGTAGGAATTTATCCATCAGGCAATCTATATCGGTACTGATACCGCAACGCCCCGCAAACGCCATTTCCGCTAGCGTCGCAAACAAGCCTCCGTCGCTGCGGTCGTGATACGCCAAGAGTTTGTCTTCGGCGACAAGTTGCTGAATCACGCTGTAAAAGGCTTTCAGACGACCTGTATCGTCCAAATCGGGCGCGTCGCCGCTCATATTGTTGTACACCTGACCGAACGCGGAGCCGCCCATACGCGCTTTGCCAAAGCCCAAATCGATAAACAGCAATACGCTGTCTTCGACGTTTTTCAACTCAGGCGTAACAGTCTTGCGTACGTCTTCCACTGGCGCAAACGCGGAGATAATTAGGCTCAACGGCGAAACAACGGATTTTTTCTCTTCGCCGTCCTGCCAAACGGTTTTCATCGACAGGCTGTCTTTGCCCACGGGAATGCTCAAATCCAATGCCTGACAGGCTTTAGAAACGGCTTCGACGGTGCGGTAGAGTTTTTCGTCTTCACCTTCGTTGCCGCACGCCGCCATCCAGTTGGCGGAGAGTTTGATGTTGCCGATGTCGCCAATGTTGACTGCCGCGATGTTGGTGATGGCTTCACCGACGCACATTCTGCCCGAGGCGGGCGCGTCAAACAGTGCGACGGTCGGTTTTTCGCCCATAGACATCGCTTCGCCGCGATAGGTGTTGAAGCCCATCATGGTAACGGCGCAGTCGGCTACGGGGGTTTGGTATTTGCCGACCATTTGGTCGCGGTGGGTCATGCCGCCGACGCTGCGGTCGCCGATGGTAATCAGGAAGTTTTTGGCGGCTACGGTAGGCAGGCGCAAAACGCGGTAGGCGGCTTCGGTGATGTCGATATTGCCCGCGTTAAACGGTTTTTCAGACGACCTCACGGTTTGGTCGCTGCGCGTGGTTTTGGGCGGTTTACCGAGCAAGACGTTCAGCGGCAAATCGACAGGATTGTTGGAGAACAAATCGTCGCGCACTTTCAAATGGCCGTCGTCGGTCGCCGTGCCGACTACGGCAAACGGGCAGTGTTCACGTTCGCAGATGGCGCGGAAGGTGTCCAAATCTTTTTCCAAAATCGACAACACATAACGCTCTTGCGATTCGTTACACCAGATTTGCAGCGGGTTGAGGCCGTGTTCTTCCAGCGGCACTTCGCGCAGCTTGAATACCGCGCCGCGTCCGGCATCGTTGACCAGTTCGGGGAAGGCGTTGGACAAGCCGCCTGCGCCGACGTCGTGGATGGAGATAATCGGGTTTTTGTCGCCAAGCTGCCAGCAGCGGTCGATGACTTCTTGAGCGCGGCGTTCGATTTCAGGGTTGCCGCGTTGTACGGAGTTGAAGTCCAAAGACGCGTCGTTCGTGCCGGTGTTCATTGAAGAAGCCGCGCCGCCGCCCAAGCCGATAAGCATACCCGGGCCGCCCAGTTGGATCAGCAACGCGCCTTCGGGGATTTCGTCTTTATGCGTCTGCTGCGCCTGAATACTGCCCAAGCCGCCGGCAATCATAATCGGTTTGTGGTAGCCGCGAACCTGACCGTCAAATTTCTCTTCAAAGGTACGGAAGTAGCCCAAGAGGTTCGGGCGGCCGAATTCGTTGTTGAACGCCGCACCGCCGATAGGGCCTTCAATCATGATGTCCAGCGGCGAGGAAATGTGTTCCGGCTTGCCGTAGTCTTGTTCCCACGGCTGTTTGAGGTCGGGAATGTTGAGGTTGGACACGGTAAAGCCGGTCAAGCCCGCTTTAGGGCGCGAACCTTTGCCCGTCGCGCCTTCGTCGCGGATTTCGCCGCCCGCACCCGTTGCCGCGCCTGCAAACGGCGCGATGGCGGTCGGGTGGTTGTGCGTTTCCACTTTCATGATGATATGCGTGTCTTCTTCGTGGAAACGGTAGCCTTGGTTTTCCGCCGCATTCGGATAGAAACGCTCGATTTTCGCGCCTTCGATCACGGACGAGTTGTCTTTATAGGCAACGACCGTACCTTCGGGATGCGCGTTGTGCGTATCGCGTATCATGCCGAAAAGGGATTTCGGCTGTTTTTCGCCGTTGAGGATGAAGTCGGCGTTGAAGATTTTGTGGCGGCAGTGTTCGCTGTTTGCCTGCGCGAACATCATCAGTTCAACGTCGGACGGATTGCGCTGCAAAGCCTGATAGTTTTCAACCAGATAATCGATTTCGTCGGCGGAGAGTGCCAAACCCATTTCGGTATTGGCTTTGACCAAAGCCTCTTTACCGCCGCCCAAAACATCGACGGTGGAGAAGGTTTCGGATTCGAGATGGTGGAATAATTTGGAGGCCGTCTGAAAATCGGGCAGCACAGATTCCGTCATGCGGTCGTGCAGCAACGCCGCCCATTGTTGTTTCTGTTCATCATTCAAACGACCTTCCAGCCACACCGCCATGCCACGCTCGATGCGCTCGATGCCTTCCAAACCGCAGTTTTCCGCGATGTTGGTCGCCTTGGAAGCCCACGGCGAAATCGTGCCCAAACGGGGCGTTACCAAAAATAAATGCAAGCCCTCGCGCGCTTCGGGCGTTTCTTTAACGCTTTGCGCCGCCAACAAGGCTTGCAGTTTTTCGACAGTCGCGGCATCCAGTGCTTTCTCGCTGCCGACAAAATACCAAAATTCGCTTTTCAGTTTCACTTCGGGCAGACCGAGTGCGGCCGCTTTTTGCAAGAGTTTTTCAACACGGAAATCGGAAAGGGCGGTAACGCCGCGCAAGGGCAAAACAACAGACATGATTCAGCTCACAAATGCGGTTGGGAAAGGCCGTATTATACGCCGAAAGGGTCTGGGTTGCTTGGTAATTTGGGTTAAAGTGTTGACAATCTTCAGACGGCATATGGTTGGGAGAAATACAGGTGCCGTCTGAAAATATTAAGGAATAAGGATTTTATCTGTTTTTCTGATTTTTACCCAAAGAAGGGTTATACGGATAATTGCAGGAAGCAGAGGGCGGGCAACTGCTTCCGTATATTTTGATATCAAATGCCGTCGTTTCCGCACGGTCGGGAATATAGAAGTTTGGATTTACAGAAGCCTTTAAATATTGCTGAGAAGCCTTTAAATATTGCTGAAATGCAGAGGTCGGGATTCCCACCTGCGCGGGAATGACGGTTTCCGGCAAATTGCCGTACCGCCGAGTGAACCGTACCGCTTATCGTTTCCCTGCCGCTTCTGCTATATTTGCATTTGTTTCCGTCAATCAATGGAGTTTGCCATGAAAAAAATCGAAGCCATCATCAAACCTTTCAAACTCGACGACGTGCGCGAAGCATTGACCGAAATCGGCATTACAGGCATGACCGTCAGCGAGGTTAAAGGGTTCGGTAGGCAGAAGGGGCATACGGAGATTTACCGGGGCGCGGAATACGCCGTCGATTTCCTGCCCAAAGTCAAAATCGAGCTGGTGTTGGCGGATGACGCCGTGGAACGCGCGATTGACGTGATTGTCGAGGTGGCGCGTTCGGGCAAAATCGGCGACGGCAAGATTTTTGTGCTGCCGGTCGAGGAAGCGGTGCGCATCCGTACGGGCGAGCGTTCGGATGCGGCAGTCTGACGGCCGGATAGAAAATAAAAACCGCAGCCTTGCAGGGCTGCGGTTTCTTTATCGGGAGATGCTGCTTACCACTCGTAATTTACGCCGACATGGTAGGCTGCGGAAGAACC
The DNA here is from genome assembly GCF_014596375.1 of Neisseria sp. RH3002v2f. Lineage (NCBI taxonomy): Bacteria > Pseudomonadati > Pseudomonadota > Betaproteobacteria > Neisseriales > Neisseriaceae > Neisseria > Neisseria sp. RH3002v2f. The sequence continues at coordinate 1,982 of NZ_MAYZ01000004.1, read as the reverse complement.
GGACGAAGTGCCGACTGCCACGCCTGCTTTGGCGGCAAAGTTTTCAGTAAAGCGGAAGCCGGTACCGATGGCGACTGCGGATTCGGATTTGTAGCCGCCGACTGCAGCCGTTACATTGAACCGACCCACGTTGTAAGGTTGGAACAGGCCGGAGAGCGCGGCTTGTTCTGCAAGGCCTTGGCGGGTTTCTTTGCGCAGGTCTGATACTGCTTTATCCAAACCGTTCAGGCGCGTACCGTGTTCGGTAATGGATTTTTCGGCAGAATCCAAGCGCGTACCGTGGTCTTTAACGGATTTTTCGGCAGCGGTCAAGCGTGTCTCCAATCCATTGGCAGTAGTGTTCAGACCATTGATGCTGGTATCAATTTTGACAAATCTTTCGTTAGACTGTTCTTTGGTGTACACGTCGGCGCTGTTTGCTTTTTTATCGATAGCAGCTTTGTTTGTGGCTACCTTGCCGGACACTTCATCCAATGCGGTTTGGTCTGCTTTTTTATCGATAGCAGCTTTGTTTGTGGCTACCTTGCCGGACACTTCATCCAATGCGGTTTGATCTGCTTTTTTATCGATAGCAGCTTTGTTGGCTTTGACATCGGTACTGATTTCATTGATAACCCCGGCGGTTTTCACCAATGCTTCGCTGTTTTCATTGACGGTTTCGGTCAGCTTATCAAGGCTTTCGTCGTGTTCAGCCACGATTCCTTTTAGACCCATACCTTTAAATTCATCGGCTTCAACATCGGCTGCAGTTGCTTCTTTTTCGGTAATCTTGCCATTTTTATCTTTTTTGTAGATGATGTCTCCTTCTTCGAATCCGTGGATGTCTTGGGTATTTTTGTGGGCAGCAATTAAGGCAACCTCGGCAGCTTCTTCGATGTCGGTAACTTTTTCAGCGGCTTTTTTGGCTTCGCCTGCAGCAGTCTTAGCTTCGCCTGCGGCAGTCTTAGCTTCGCCTGCGGCATCTGTTGCAGCTTTTATTTTGGCATCGACGTTTTGTTTGGTGTCGTCGGCTGTCTGTTTGGCTTCATCAGCTACCTTTTTAGCTTCATTGGCGGTTTTAACAGCTTCGTCGGCCTTAGTGTTGGTTTCATCCAATGAAGTGGCGATTTCTTTTAATGTTTCTTCATGGCTGTCGACGCTAGCAGCTACGTCGTTTAATTTTTCATTGGTTGCCTCGATATTTTTCTTAGTCTCGTCGGCAAATGCCGTTACCTTTTCTTCCGCTTTATTCAAGGCGTTGGTAGTTTCATCCAGCGCGTTGTCGGTGGTTTCCAAATCTTTTTTTAATTCATCTATTTCAGATTTGTTGCTTTTTACGGATTTGTCAAGCTCGGCAACGGTGTCAATCAATCCAGGAATTTTTTTACCGTTTTCTTCGACATCGCCGTTTATGGATTTGTTAAGGTCGTCAATGGTGCCAATCAATCCAGGATTTTGGTCGTCTTTTGGGTCACCTACAAGGAGGTTTTTAACGCCAGTAATAGCCGTTTTGACTTTCTCAATCTCTTTGCTGTCGCTGTCTTTTTGTTTATCCAGCTTGTCGCCCAGTTCTTTTTTTGCGGCGTTGATTTTTTCTTCAACCGCGGTTTTTGCATTGGTAATCTCGGTGTTTACTTCTTCTTTGCTGTAAACTTCGTTTTTTAAGTAAACGTCGGCTGCTATTGCGCTGCCGCTGAGGGCGGCAAGGATGGCTGCGGTCAGTACTTTGGATTGAAAGTGTTTCATGGCTCATTACCTTTGTGAGTGGATAAAAAACGGGGCGGGAATCTTTTGCAAGTAGTTTCATTCCTACCAAGTTTGTTTACATATTAGAGTATATGTGAGTAGGGGAATATATACAATACTTTGTCGCAATTTATTTTGCATTATTTATTTATTTATTTATTTATTTATTTATTTATTTATTTATTTATTTATTTATTTATTTATTTATTTATTTATTTATTTATTTATTTATTTATTTATTTTTTTATTTTTTTTTT
>NZ_MAYZ01000003.1:0-7892 GCF_014596375.1 Neisseria sp. RH3002v2f | reverse complement strand
ACCTCCAGCCGATATGGTGTTCTGCTTCGGGTTGCGGCAATGTATCTTCCGTTTTTTCCTTCGCGCCGTAACCTGTTTTCTCAATAATTTTGGCAATGTCGGCTACTGAGGTTTTGCTGTCGTCAAACGTAACCTGCGCTTCCTCGCTAGCAAAGTTTACCCCAGCCGATTCGACAAAATCTTTTTTGTTCAACACTTTTTCAATGCGCGAAGCACATGCTTGACAGGTCATGCCTTCGATTTGGAAACGGACTTTTTGTTGCATAATTTCATTCCTCGTTTGATGTTCAGGCGGTATAAAAATCCAAATGTGTCTAGGTCGGATGTTATGGTTTCAACGCCTCACATCGGACAGTGCTGGCTGTTTCAGACATTCAAGTTGTGCTTATATGTTTTGCAGCAAACCAATTTGCAGTAGAATCCCCCGGTCTGCATACAGCGAAAGAAGAAATCATGAGCAACCACCATAAACTGATTATTTTAGGTTCGGGTCCGGCAGGATATACGGCTGCCATTTATGCCGCACGTGCCAATTTAAACCCCGTCATTATTACAGGTATCGCGCAAGGCGGGCAACTGATGACGACGACCGAAGTGGACAACTGGCCTGCCGATGCCGACGGTGTCCAAGGTCCGGAATTGATGTCTAGATTCTTGGCGCACGCTGAACGTTTTGGAACTGAAATCATTTTTGACCAAATCAACGCCGTCGATCTGCAAAAACGCCCGTTTACACTCAAAGGTGATATGGGTGAGTACACTTGCGATGCTCTGATTGTAGCAACAGGCGCGTCCGCAAAATACCTCGGTTTGCCGAGTGAGGAAGCGTTTGCGGGGAAAGGTGTTTCCGCCTGTGCTACATGCGACGGTTTCTTTTATAAAAACCAGGATGTCGCCGTGGTTGGCGGAGGTAATACGGCGGTCGAAGAGGCGCTTTATCTTGCCAATATCGCCAAAACCGTTACCTTGATTCACCGCCGCAGCGAATTTCGTGCGGAAAAAATCATGATAGACAAGCTGATGCAGCGTGTTGATGAGGGAAAGGTTATCCTCAAATTGGAAAGCAACCTGCAAGAAGTATTGGGCGATGAGCGGGGCGTAACCGGTGCCATGATTAAAGGTAATGGCGGTTCCGATGAACAAATTGCGGTCAGCGGTATATTTATTGCCATTGGACACAAACCGAATACCGATATTTTCAAAGGACAGCTGGAAATGGACGAAACCGGCTACTTGAAAACCAAAGGCGGTACGGCGGACAATGTCGGTGCAACCAATATTGAAGGTGTATGGGCTGCCGGCGATGTGAAAGACCACACGTACCGTCAGGCAATTACCAGTGCGGCCTCCGGATGCCAGGCAGCTTTGGATGTGGAACGCTGGTTGGGCAGCCGGTAATTCTGATTAAAGCTTAAAGTGTGGCCAAGGTTTTTGTATCAAATTCCTTGATTTATTTTCCAAAGACCAATATAATGCCTGCTCTTTGAACCTTGCCTTCTGCTTTCGCATGGCAGAAGGCTGTTTTTACCATCCATAAGGAGATAACATGCGTCATTACGAGATCGTGTTTATCGTTCATCCTGATCAAAGCGAGCAAGTGCCCGCTATGGTTGAGCGTTACAAAACCATGATTACCGAGGCAAACGGTAAGATTCACCGTCTGGAAGATTGGGGTCGCCGTCAACTGGCTTACCCGATTAACAAAATCCATAAAGCACATTATGTTTTGATGAACATTGAAACTACTCCCGAAGTTGTTGAGGAGTTGGAAACCGCGTTCCGTTTTAATGATGCGGTATTGCGTCATCTGACCATCAAAACCAAACACGCCGTTACCGAAGCATCCCCTATGTTGGGTGGTGAAAAGGCTAAAAACCTGCTGAGCGGTGCGTCTGAAGAAGCGGCTGCCCAATAATTGGGATTCAATAATCTTGTTTCGCTTGCCGCGTTGATTGAAAAGGTTTTCCCTATTCGATATACGCCTGCCGGAATCTCTGTCTTAGATATTATTTTAAAGCATGAATCATGGCAGAAAGAAAATGGGCAGCAATGTCTTGTCCAATTGGAAATTCCGGCACGGATTTTAGGCAGGCAGGCGGAAGAGTGGCAGTATCGGCAGGGTGTATATGTTCACGTCGAAGGTTTTTTAGCTCAAAAAAGCAGACGTTCCCTTATGCCGATGCTCAGAATACAAAATATTAAAGAATATAAAGGTTAAACGACAATGGCTCGTCAATCATTCAAACGTAGAAAATTCTGCCGTTTTACGGCTGAAAAAATCCAAGAAGTCGATTACAAACAAGTTGATTTGCTGAAAGACTTTATCTCTGAAAACGGTAAAATCATTCCTGCCCGCATTACAGGAACGAAGGCATTCTACCAACGTCAATTGGCTGTTGCCGTAAAACGTGCACGTTTCTTGGCACTCCTGCCTTATACCGACCAACACAAATAATTTTGGAGTTTAAATCATGCAAATTATTCTGTTAGAAAAAATCGGCGGTTTGGGTAATTTGGGCGACATCGTTACTGTAAAAAACGGTTATGCCCGCAACTTCTTGATTCCTGCTGGTAAGGCAAAACGTGCTACTGAAGCGAACATGAAAGAGTTTGAAGCACGCCGCGCAGAACTGGAAGCCAAACAGGCTGAAATTTTGGCAGATGCCCAAGCCCGTCAGGAAAAATTGGATGGTCAAACCATTACAGTTGCCCAAAAAGCAGGTGTGGACGGCCGTCTGTTTGGTTCCGTTACCAATGCTGACATTGCAGCTGCAATCGTTGCGGCCGGCATCGAAGCTGCCAAAGCGAATGTACGACTGCCAAACGGTCCTTTGAAAGCCGTTGGCGAGTATGAAGTAGAAGTTGCTTTGCATACTGATGCTGTTGCTAAAATTACTGTTGCCGTCGTTGCTGCAGCTGAGTAATTGAAATTATCAGAATGCCGTCTGAAACCATGTTCCGATTATCGGTAAGGTTTCAGACGGCATTTCTTTTACTTTTAAATTTCCAATGAGAAAAGTGTGCAGTTTTTTTGCTGCTTCCGCATATCGGTATCGTCGGTGTGTCGGTTAATGATGTTATGTTGCCGTAACTGCTTTTATTTTCTGTATCTGTTTGGGGTTTTCTATGAAAACGATAAAAATACTTCCGTTGGCAATTTGTTTGGCGGCTTTGTCTGCCTGTACGACGGTTAAGACAATTGAGAAAGAAGGAAATGAACGTCCGCAAAATGAACGTCCGCAATTTGATGTTGTGGCAGAGTCAGTATCCAGCAGCGGATTTGCCGCCAATGCCAATGTCCGCCGTTTTGTGGATTATGAGGCTGAAAAGGGAGATTTTTCCCGAGTGGAATTAGGGAATTTTTTTGATAATGCGGTTTATAAGGCAAACATTATCAATATCATGTACAAACCTTCTACATCCAGACCGTGGTATGAATTTAAGGTTGGTAATTCGGGAGCTGCAAAATTTAACGGGGCCCGAAAGTTTTATTCTGAAAATCAGGCGGTAATTGAAAGAGTGGCGGATGAATATGGCGTACCTGCCGAACTTATCGTGGCGATTATAGGGATTGAAACAAATTATGGTAAGAATATGGGCAGTTTCCGAGTTGCCGATGCATTGGCAACTTTGGGCTTTGATTATCCCCGCCGTGCCGAGTTCTTCCAAAAAGAATTGGTTGAGCTTTTGCGGTTGGCAAAGGAAGAGGGCAGTGATGTTTTTGCTTTTAAGGGCAGTTATGCGGGTGCAATGGGTATGCCGCAATTTATGCCTTCGAGCTACCGGAAATGGGCGGTAGATTATGACGGAGACGGACATCGGGACATATGGGGCAATGTTGGCGATGTAGCAGCTTCTATTGCCAATTATATGAAACAGCACGGTTGGGCGACCGGAGGAAAAATGCTGGTACCCGTTACGCTGACGCCGAGTGCGGATATTCAAGCCATAATTGGAGAAAAAACGGCATTAGTGCGGACAGTTGCAGACCTGAAGGCTTATGGTATCAAACCTCAGGAAGAGGTTGCAGATCATGAAAAGGCAATCTTGTTCAGCTTGGAGGTTAAACCCGGCGTATTTGAATATTATTTAGGTTTAAACAATTTTTATACGGTTTGGCAATACAATCACAGTCGGATGTATGTAACGGCAGTCAGGGATATTGCCAATTCGCTTGGAAAGCGTAAATTGTAAGTTTTAATTTGTGGTATCAATACCGTCTGAAACGTTTATCTGTTTCAGGCGGTATTTTTGTTTATGGAATTTTGGTTTGTTTTTTTGTTATATTTTTGTTTTCTAACTCTGTGGAGATAGGAAAAAATAGTATAAAGGGATTGGTTTTAATCTGATTCCATAAACTTTTGACTAGGTTGCGGATGCTGCTGATTTTTGTGCCTCGTGCCCTGAGGGCGACAAATAGTGCAAGGCTGAAACTCACGCAGAGGTTGACCAGACCGATGGCAAGAATGTTTAGAATGCCAAGGGTGAAGCTGATAATACCGATATTGCCGCTGACGGAGGCATAGCCGAGGTTGGCGGATGAGAATGCGACGTGGCGGATGTCTAGGGGGAGGCCGATAAGTTGGCCGATGTAACCCGTCATACCCAGCAGCATCCCGAAGATAAAGTTGCCGGCCAAGGAGCCGTAGTGTTTGTGTATGTAGGAAGCAAGGGCCCGGCGGGGTTTGGGGCGCATGATTTTGCGCAGCAGCGGGTTAAAGGGAAGACGCTGGCGAAGGTTGAGGTAGTCGGCACGGTTATCGAAAAAACCTGCGATGATTCCGGAACAAAAGAGCCATACCCCTGCGATGGCGGCATACCAGAGGGTAGGTTGGGTAAAAATATCGATTGATTTGAATTGGTAGGCGGTGGTATGGGCATCGAGTATGGGTTGTTGGTACAGATGGGTATAGCCGATCGATATAATACATGCCAAAAGGATGGCGACGGAGACATTGCCGAAAACGGCAACACTTTGCGAGCGGCATACGTCGATTAGGAGTTTGGCGAGTTTATTGTCCGCTGCTTTGCCTCCTTCGTTGAGATCGACCTGTTCGGCGAAGCTGGCGGCGGTCATGGCGGGCTGTTTCGTTGCAACAGTGCAATGCAGTATGTGGATGAGCATGAAGCCTATGCCGTAGTTAAGCCCGGATAGGAAGGCTGTGGCAAAGGGGCTGAAACCAAGTGTGCCGATATGGATTTTGTGCAGTGCCATTAGGGAGATGATGACACCGCCGCCCGCTGCGGAGTAGAACATTTTGAAATATTCTTTGCGGTTGCGGGTAATGTAGTGTTCGCCGTGGTTGCTTTTATTTTCAGTAATGCTGCGGGCGAGCATTCTGATACTGCTGCGGCGCAGGTGGCGGGTGCTGTATTGTTCGACTGCGGCATAGATGAGGGAGTTCATCAGGGCAATGGTAAGCCGGCTGTGGTTGCTGATATCGGTTTGAATGTCGGTCAGGAGTTTCAGACGGCATAGGGTCTGTTGGAGTCGTTCGAGCAGGTGGGCAACCTTTACGGATGATCCCGAACCTGCACCCGTACCTCGACGGCGCAAGTAGTCGATTTGGGTTCCGCATTGGTCGAACATAACTTCAAGATGTGCGGTATCGTAAGGATTGTGCTCTTTTCGGTAGTGTTCGACCAGCTTGGCAGTTTCGCGTTGGAGGGCGACAAAAGGTGAGTCTGCCTCAAGCAGGCGAGGTGCAATGCGGATGAGGTCGGGTTCGATGGCTTCGGAGGCAATCCAAATAGCAAGCATTTCAATAGCGCGCAGCCGGGCATCGGCAAGTTGTCGGCATGCTGTTTGCAACAGTGCGGGCTCGGCGTTGGCGCGGATAAGTTCGTATAGGCCCAGCCACTGGCGGATATGGAGGGTTTGCAGCCATTTGTCGTCGTTTTCGGAGTGGAAAAGGTAGAGGAATACTTCACGCAGGTTGGCAAAGTCTTTGTAGGATGGGCTGAAGCGTTCGTATATTCGTATACCCATTTCCCGGGAAAAGCTGTGGCGCGAGAAAATACCGAGTTTGATAAGGGCGGGGTAGATGTGGACTTGGGAAAGCCATGTATAGAAGCGTCGGCTGAAATGGCGGCAGAGAGTTTCGTCTTGTTTGAGCGTGGTAATGATTAAATCGAAGTGTTCCGCAGCCTGTTTTTTGCCGCCGCGGCGGATGAATTTGATTAACGCATTCAGGATGAGGACGAAATCGGTATCGTTCAGACTTTCGGAAAGGAGCGGATACAGGTTTTGCCGGGTAATTTTCTTCATATTTGTAATTATACCGTATTGATTTCCAGTAGATACCCTATAAGAGGGGTTTGCTAATCTAATATATGCTGGAACTTCATCAGATGGCGCGTGTAATCGCTGGAAGGGTTGGCAAATACGGTTTCGCAGTCGCCCTCTTCGACGATTTTGCCGTCTTTCAACACCATCACGCGGTGCGACAAGGCGCGGATGACGGCGAGGTCGTGGCTGATGATGATGAGGCTGAGGCCGTGTTGTTTTTGCAAATCGGCGAGCAGCTCCAGAATCTGTTGCTGCCATTGTACGTCGAGCGCGCTGGTGGGTTCGTCCAACACGAGGATTTTCGGGCGGACGATGATGGCGCGGGCGATGGCGAGCCGCTGGCGTTGTCCGCCGGAAAAGGCGTGCGGATAGCGTTCGAGCGCGTCTTCGGGCAGCCCGACCTGCCGCAATACGTCTTGCACGCGCTGCCGCACTTCTGCGCGGGGTAAATCGGGTTCGTGGACGCGCAGGGCTTCGGAAACGATGTTAAAGACGTTCATGCGCGGGTTGAATGCGCCGAAGGGGTCTTGAAACACCATTTGTATATTGCGTCTGGATTCATGTTTCCAGTCTTCGCCGTTGATTTTCAGACGGCCTTCCGCGTCGATAAGGTGCATGACGGTTTTTGCCAGCGTGGTTTTACCACAGCCGCTTTCGCCGATGATGCCCAGCGTTTCGCCCGCTTTCAAATCGAAGGAAACCGGCTCCAGCAGGGTTTTGCTGCGTTTTTTGAACCAACCTGCCGTTTCTTTGACGGCAACGGAAAGCTGCTCCGCCTGCAAGACGGTGGCGGGGTTGTTCGCAAAAGGAACAACCTTACGCGCGGCGCCGGCGTCCAACAGCATTTTCGTGTATTCGTGTTGCGGACGGGCGAACACTTCCGCCGCTGCGCCCGTTTCGACAATGCGTCCGCCGCGCATCACGGCAACGTCGTCTGCAAAGCGGCGGACAAGGTTCAGGTCGTGGGTGATGTAGAGCATGGTCATGTTATGTGCCTGCTGCAAACGCGCCAACAAATCAAGAATCTGCGCCTGCACGGCGACATCCAAGGCGGTGGTCGGTTCGTCGGCAATCAGGAGTTTGGGTTCGGCGGCGACTGCCATTGCAATCATCGCCCGCTGCCGCTGTCCGCCGGAAAGCTGGAAGGGATAGGCAAAGGCTTTCTGCTCCGGCTCGCGGATGCCGGTTTCCGCCAAGAGTTCGACTGCCCTCGCCCATGCCTGTTTTTTGTCTAAACCCAGATGCAGGGTCAGCACTTCGGCAATCTGAGCGCCGACGCGCATCACTGGGTTGAGCGCGGTCATCGGTTCTTGAAACACCATGCCGATTTCCCGCCCGCGCAGCTTTTGTAGGGCGCGTTCGGATTGGGTCAGCAAATCGTTACCGTAAAATTTCAGAGTGCAACGCCTCCCTGTGGGACTACCTTCAAACGACACCAGCGGATTCAGCCGCATAATGCCCTGCGCCAGCACGGTTTTACCACTGCCGCTCTCGCCGACCAATGCCAGTTTCCTGCCGGTCTGTACGGTCAGGCTGACATCGTGCAGGACTTGCTTGCCGGGGAAAAAGGCGTTTAGGTTTTCAATCTCAAGGATGGGGCGGG
>NZ_MAYZ01000002.1:0-26363 GCF_014596375.1 Neisseria sp. RH3002v2f | reverse complement strand
TGATGGAAGCGGTATTTGCCAGGATAAGGGGCAGGTAAGATGTTGTCTCCGATATGAAAAACGGAGCGGTATCCGCATGCCCCTTGCCTTTAGGCGGTATTTTTCATTTCCCTTGCTCGAACTGTTCTTTCAATACCCGTTTCAGAACCTTGCCTGTAGCGTTACGCGGCAGCTCGTCTTTGAAGTAAATCTGTTTGGGAACTTTGAAATTTGCCAATTGTGCGCGTACATGGTTGCGGACGGTGGCTTCATCCAGTTCGGCCCCTTCTTTGAGCTGGATAAAGGCGATGATTTCTTCGTCAGCATATTGGTCTTTCACGCCGATGACGGCTGTGGCTTCGACGGCGTCGAGTTTGTAAATCGCTTCTTCGATTTCGCGCGGATAAACGTTTTGCCCTTTGGAAATAATCAGGTCTTTTTTGCGGTCGACGATAAAGATGAAGCCGTCTTCGTCTATCGTGACAAAATCGCCTGTTTTCAGCCAGCCGTTGACGATGGCTTCGTCCGTGGCATCGCGCATATTCAGGTAGCCCTGCATGACCGAACCGCCTTTGACGATGAGTTCGCCCACTTCGCCCGTCGGCACTTCGACCAATTCCTCGTTGACGGCTTTGACTTCCAATCCGGGCAAGGCGATGCCGACGCTGCGGGCTTTCTGCCTTTCGGGCGTGTTGACGGCGACGACGGGCGAGCATTCGCTCAAGCCGTAGCCTTCCAAAAGTTTGGCACGAGGGAACTTCGCTTTAAAGTCGAGGATGGTTTGTTCCGCCAAAGGCGCACCACCGCTGATAAACAGACGGACGCGGTTGAACCATCTGAAATACCAAGGGATTTTCGCTTTGCTCATGGCGGTGTAAATCGCGGGCACACCCAAAAACACGGTCGCGCGTTTGAGCAAAACCTGTTTCAAAACGTTGGAGAACGGGAAAACGGATTTCACCAAAATAATCGAACACGCCATATAAATCGGCAGCAACACCATAGCCGTCAGCGTAAAGCTGTGGAACATCGGCAGGAACACAACGAAGCGGTCGCGTTTGGTAATCTTAAAGATGCGCTCGATGCCTTCAAGGTTGGAAAACAGGTTGTCATAGCTGATTAATGCGCCTTTGGGGTGGCCTGTCGTGCCGGAAGTGTAAATAATATGCGCCAAATCATTGATTTTCGGCTGGCGGCTCAAATCGGGTGTACCCGAAAAACAGCGCGCTTCTTCAAAACGCATATCGGCTTCGTCCGCCGCTTTCGCCTCGCCTATCCAAATGATTTTCTCGACGCGGGTCTGTTTTTTCAGCCCTTTCAATTCTTTCTGCAAACCTGCCGATGCAAACATAAACTGCGCTTTGCAGTCGTTCAAAATATACGCGTATTCGTTGTTTTTCAAAAACGTATTCATCGGTACGGCAACCGCGCCGATGGCGGAAACGGCAAAATAGGCGCTGATAAATTCCGGCGAATTGGATACCGCCAGAGCAACTTTGTCGCCGAATCTGACTCCCATATTTTGCAGATATGCCGCTATGGCATCGACTTCCTGCTTGAGCGCTCGGTAGGTGGTTTTTTCTTTGTCGTTGAACACTGCCGTGCCGTTGCCGTTTTTACGGCAGGCAGCGGTCAGCATTTCGTAGAAGTTGGTGTTGTTTGTTTGATTCATTGAAATTCTTTAAAAATGAAGTGGGTAAAATATTATAGAGGTCGTCTGAAACTTCTGAAGGTACGGGTCGCGCATTGATGTACGACCGCAAAGGCTCCGTGCTTATACTATCCCCTTGCGCGCACGTCAAATGCCTGCCGCAAGCCTTCGCCTATCGTTACCAGCAAAAGCAGCATGATAGTCAGCATGCCGACAGTAGACAAGCCTATCCACCAAGCGTCTAAGTTGTCCTTGCCCTGAGACAGAAGTTCGCCCAAGCTTGCCTGCGACGCGGGAACGCCCAAACCGAGGAAATCCAAGCTGGTCAGCGCAAGCACCGCGCCGGAGATGCGGAAAGGCAGGAACGCCAATACAGGCGTGAGGCTGTTGGGTAGGATGTGCCGCCACATAATCGCGCGGTTGCCCACACCCATCGAACGCGCCGCCAAAACGTAATCCGCCTGCCGGTTTTTCAAAAATTCGGCGCGGACGTAGTCCGACAGCCCCATCCAGCCGAACAGCGACAGCAACACCAGCAATATCAGCAGACTGGGATTGAAAAACGAAGACAGGATAATCAAGAGATAAAGCTCCGGCATCCCGCCCCAGATTTCGATAAAACGCTGCATCAAGAGGTCGGTCTTGCCGCCGAAATAACCCTGAACCGCACCGGTAATCACGCCGATTACGGTCGTTACAAAGGTCAATGCAAGGGCAAACAGCAGGGAATCGCGGAATCCGTAAATCAAACGCGCCAAGACATCGCGGCCTCGGTCGTCCGTGCCGAGCAAGTGCCTTTCAGACGGCATTGCCGGATCGGGTTGGGTGTCAAAATCATTGAGCGTATCGGCATCGTAGGGATTGGGCAGATAAACGGCGTAATTGCCGTCTGAAGTAATATTGCGGCGGATAAGCGGATCCAAATAGTCCGCAGGCGTATCAAAATCGCCGCCGAACACGGTTTCGTTGTATTCGTTTACCAGCGGAAAATAATATTCGCCCTGATAATGTATCCACAAGGGCTTATCGTTGCTCCACAAAGGCGCAAGCAGCGCGACGGCGAACAAAACGGCTAAAACCCGCAACGCGAACCAGCCGCGTTTGTGTTGCTTGAATGCCTGCCAAGTGGGGTTTGAGGTGTGTGTTTTCATGGTTTGGAAAAGTTTATCAGTCATGATTCGGAAACATATTTTTCAGACGGCCTATTTCTGTCCGCCGAAATGAATGCGCGGATCGACCCACGAATAAGAAATATCCGACACCAATTTCGCCAGCAAACCCATCAGCGTGAACACATATAGCGTCCCCATCACCACCGGATAATCGCGCTTCATCACCGCCTCGTAGGAAAGCAGCCCCAGCCCGTCGAGCGAGAACAAGGTTTCAATCAGCAGGCTGCCGGTGAAAAACGCGCCGATAAAGGCAGCGGGGAAGCCGGTAATCAGCGGAATCATCGCGTTACGGAAAACGTGTTTCCACAAAATCTGTTTTTCCGGCAAACCTTTGGCGCGGGCGGTATAGACATATTGGCGGCGGATTTCTTCGAGAAACACGTTTTTTGTCAGGATGGTCATCACCGCCAGATTGCCTGCTACGGAAGCCGTAATCGGCAGCGCCATGTGCCACAGATAATCTTTGATTTTACCCGCCCACGACAACGTGTCGAAATCATCTCCGACCAAACCGCCCTGCGGAAACCACGCAAAAAAGCTGCCGCCGCCGAACAACACCAGCAGCATCAAACCCAACACAAACGGCGGTATGGTATAACCGACCAGCACCACCATCCCCGTTACCGCATCAAAACGGCTGCCGTCGCGCACCGCCTTGGCAATACCCAACGGGATACAAATCAGATAAGTCAGGAAAAACGTCCACAAACCCAAACTCATCGACACCGGCATTTTCTGTTTAACCAGCTCGAACACGGTTTCATGATGGAAAAAACTCTCGCCCAAATCAAAACGGGCAAACCGCCACACCATATCAGCAAACCGCGTCAGCGGCGGCTTGTCGAAACCGTACAGCGCATTTAACGCCGCCAAATCTTCCGGGCTGATGCGGTTGCCGTTTTTCATCATATTGCCTGCCGCCGCGTTCGCCGTCTCGCCACTGATCGCACCATGCGTCAACTGCTGCACCATCTGCTCCACCGGCCCGCCCGGAACGAATTGGATTACGGCAAAAGTAATCGCCAAAATCCCCAACAGCGTGGGGATTAAGAGCAATAGGCGGTGGAGGATGTAGCGGTACATGGGATTCTCGCAATTGGAATTTGGATATGCCGTCTGAAGCAATATGAAGGTATCTGTTTCAGACGGCATTCCCTGTTGTGGAAATACCGCCCGACCCCTGTTCGATTATTGCTTTATCGTGGCGGAACGGACGAGTTCTTCCAAGTTGTCGGCAAGCATTTCTGCCGACCGTTGGTAGCCTTTGGCGGAAAAGTGTACGCCGTCTTTGGCGGCCCATCCGTGGTTGAGCCAGTTTTTCATGCTGCATATGCCGCCCATGGCGTTTTGCCAAGACCAGAACATGGTTTGTCCCTGCCGTGCGACGCGCCGCTGCATCTGTTGGACTTCGGTCAGGCGGACGGGGCGTGTGCCGCATACGCCTAGCGTGTTTTTCAGGGATTCGGGTGCGCCGATGATGAGGATACCGGCGGCAGGCAGGCTGTCGCGGATTTGGCGGACGGTATCCAGCCATTTCTGTTCGGTGTCGGCAATGTCGATGTTGTCGCCGAAGGCTTCGTTGGTACCGTAGGCAAGGATGACTAGATCGGCACCGGTTTGGGCAAGGTCGTTCATACGGTCGGCACGCCATTTCGACCAATGGGTCAATTGTGCGCCGTTGATGCCCATGGCGGAAATGGTAATGCCGCCGGCGGGGTTTTCGATATTGATAAATCCGATGTCCCACGGCATTTCGGTTTGTATGGTCAGGGGGAGTGCCGCGCCCGTATCCAGTACCTGCCAGCCGCCGCCGTTGGCGGAGACGGTGTTGCCGTTGACGGTCAGGGTTTGTTCGGCGAGCAGGGGTTTGGCAAACAGGGAAATGCGCTGTTTGCCGGTCTGGCCGTCGGATGCGGTCAGGGTCATGCTGCCGTTGTCGCCCGTCCGGGCAAGGATGCCGCCGAGCGGGAAGTCTCCGGTATTGTTCCTGCTGGTGAGGCTTTGCCAGTTGCCGCTGTAACGGACGGCCGCCATGCGCTGCCCTTTGACGTTGGCGGGGTAAACCCAGCCTATGCCGCCGTCGCCCCATGTTTTTTGCAGGCGTTTGCGCAGGGTGTCGGTAAAGAAGTCGCCGGCGGTATGCGAGTCGCCGATTTGCAGGATGCGGAAGGTTGCACCGCCTCCTTGTGCGACGGATTGGAGTTTTTTCATCCAAGGAGAGGCGGCAGCGTTGCTGTAATCGGTCAAGAGGCCGTCTTCGCCGGTGTAGGGCGCGGACGGGGAAACGGTAACGGTGTCGAGGCTGACGGAGGCAACGGGTAGGGCGTTTGCCTGGGTTGCGGCGAACAGGGCGGAAAATGTGATGAAGTGTCTGAGGTTCATGGTTGTTGGCTTGGTGTAAAAGTGAGTTTTTCCATTATTTTTTCCGCCAGCAGTTTTTGTCCTTCGGCGGTAAAGTGTATGCCGTCTTTACTGCGGTAGCGGACGGATTTGCCGTTGACGTTGACGGAGTCGGTGTAGCGGTCTTCCCCGCCGCTCAAGGTGTGCGCGGTGGGAATCAGGATGATTTTGCCTTCCAGGTGTTCCGAAAGCAGTTTGTCGAGGTAGCGCATCTGCCCGTCGAGCTTGGCTTTTTTCATATAGGGGATGCCGAGCCAGACGACTTGGACGTGGTGCGTGTGTGCGGCTTCAAGGATGCGGTCGACGCGTTTCAGGTATTCTTGCGCCCATTCATCGGAAGCGAATTTGAGGTATTGCTTGCCTACGGGGAAATCCCACGGGTCGTTCGGGCCGAGGAATACGGCCAATACGCTGATTTCGGGATGTTTTTGCAGGGTTTCTTCAATCGTTTTCGGCCAGTCGAAGAATTTGGGATAGGAAAGCCCCGTGCTTTGTTTGCTGAGGTTGACGGATTCGATGCCGTATTGTTGTTTCAGGCTTTTTTGCACGAAGGGTGCAACACCCTGCATCAGCGAATCGCCGGCGAAAAAGACTTTGTCCCCGGTTCGGACGGCGGCGGTGTCGGTGTTCTGTTTCCATTCTTGGATTTCGCCGGTTTGAGGGGGGGCTTCGGATGCGGCGGTTTCAGGCGGCATATCTGTCGAACCGCCGTCTTGAGCCGTCGTCGGCGTTTCGCCGGACAGGAATGTTTTGATGCCGTCTGAAAAAGCGTAGGCATTTTCTTGCAACGCTGCACCGGTTTGCCACCATCCGTAGGCGGCAAGCGGTTCGAGCGGGCTGTTGCGGTGGTAGGTCTGCTGCCAGTAGGCATTGATCGGATTTTGGCTGAACCATGCGGCAATCAGGGCAGACATCAATATGGAAGTGAAAAGGGAAAGAAAGTGTTTCATGTTTTCGCCTTTTAGAAATTGGCATAAATAAAGCCGGGAATCCCTGAGGGGGCCAATACGATAATCAGCAGCAGGACGGCGGAAACGGGGATAAACCACAGCCACATCGGGATTTTTTCCAAACCTCCGACTATACCGTCGAAAGCGCGTTGCAGGTAAGGGTAGAGCAGCATGACGGATGCAAACGAGGCAAGCAGCAGCATGTCTGCCTGTTGCGGCGCATTCCAGCCGTTGGCATTGGCAAAGAGGGCACTGAAAACTGCGCCTGCATCGTCAGGATTTGCGGTATTGAAGACGACGAAGGTCAGGCAGACAAAATGGAAGGTGATGAGCCACGAGAGCGGCGCGAGGTATTTCAGACGGCATAGTGCGTCGCGTCCGAAATACCGGTCGCCCGTGTTGAGCAGCACCAGTGCCGTGCCGTGCAGCGCGCCCCAAATGAGGAAGTTCCAGCCGTAGCCGTGCCAGATGCCTGAGAGTACCATTGCCGCCATCAGGTTGAGCTGTGTCCGTAAAAAGCCTTTTTTGCTGCCGCCCAACGGGATGTAGATGTAGTCGCGTATCCAGGTGGAAAGGCTGATGTGCCATTTGTCCCAAAATGCACGGATATTCGCGGCACGAAGCGGTGCGGAGAAGTTTTTGGGCAGTCGGAAGCCCAGCAGCATTGCCATGCCGATAACCAAATCGGAATACCCGGAAAAGTCCAGGAAGAGTTGGAAGGTATAGCCGTACACGCCGCCCAATACGCCCCAGCCGTCGAATTGGGCGGGATTTTCAAATACGGGCGATACCCAGTTTTCTGCGAGCATCCCCGCCAGCCACCATTTTTTGGCAATACCCAGCAGAATCAGGGAAACGGCGAGTGCGGGGCGGACGGGTGAGCGCGGTTGGCGGGTACGGATTTGCGCCAGTGCGCCTGCCTGCTCGCCGTCTGCACTTTTGAATGCGGCGGCGCGGATAATCGGGCCGGAGGTAACGGTGGGGAAAAAACTCAGGTGCAGCAGCAGCTCGTGCCACTCGAAACGCGCGGCGTGAGGGGAGCGGAAGCAGTAAATCAGATAGGCGAGCGACTGGAAGGTGTAATAGGAAAGCCCCAGCGGCATCAGGATGTCGATTGCGCCGCCCTTACCCGCATATTGTGCAATCAGCGGACGGAAAAAGTCGAAATATTTGAAAAAGCCCAAGACGGTCAGCGAGACGGCAATGCCGAACCCCAGCCAGAAACGGCGCGTACCCTCGCGAGTGGAGCGGAGCAGTTCGCCCAAAAGGTACACGCATGAGGAATAGAGGACGACGATTGCCGCAAATACGGGGCTGATATGGTAGAGCCAGCCCATACCGGCAGCCAGAAGCAGCAGGTTTTGGACGGACGGGTATTTCGCCATACACCAGTAAAGTGGCAGGAAAGCGATAAAGAACAGTGCAAATTCGATAGACAGCAGGGGCATAAACCATCCTTGGGGCGGAAAGCATGCGTTAAGACGCGGCAAAATTGATTATTTTATCAGGGGTAGATATTTCTTCAATCGGAATGCCGTCTGAAAGGCAGAAATATTTCAGACGGCATAGCGGGTCAGGTTCGGATATGGCGGTTCAAGTTCAGGCACAGCCACAGCCCGGCCGCCGCCGCAAACATACCGGCGATGCCGATACGGGAAATGCCGGCATATTGCGTTACCCAATGTCCCAACAGTGCGCCGCCGCCGATACCGACGTTGTAAAGTCCCGAATAAATCGAGTTGGCAAGGTCTGCGGCATCGGAGGCGAAATCCAAAACTTTGGAAACCATCCCCAGACTGACGACCACAATCGCCGTCCCCCATACGAACACCAGCGCATAAATAGCGGCAGGCAAATGCACCAAAGGCAGCAAGAGCCCTGAGGACAAAGCGATGACTGATACCGCACCCGCCAAAAATGCGCGCGGATGTTTGGCAAACCATTTGCCGAACAGGTAAGACGCGGCAAAGCCCGCCAGGCCGTACAGACCCAGAACCATGGTAACCTGCCGGGCGGAGAAACCGCCGATTTGGATGACGAACGGCTCGATGTAGCTGTATGCGGTAAAGTGCGCCGTGATGACCAGTACCGTCATCGCATACAGCAACATCAGTTTTTTCCGTTTCAAAAGCAGGGGCAGGCTGCTTAAAGAACCTGTATTCACACTCGGCAGGGGAGGCAGGCTTTTGGCAAGGACCGCCATAACCGCCGCCGAACACAGGCCGATCAGCAGGAAACTGGCCTGCCAGCCCAAATATTGTCCGACCATGCGTCCGAGCGGAATCCCCGCCACCATCGCCATCACCGTTCCCGTACTGAGCAGACCTAAAGCCTGATTTCCTTTTCCGGAGGGGGCGATGCGTACTGCCAGCGAAGCCGTAATGGACCAGAATACCGCATGGGTCAGCGCAATCCCCACGCGGCTGGCAAGCAGGATTTCAAACCGCCACGAGGCAAACGACAGGATGTGGCTGACGGTAAACAGCGCAAACAGTACCAGCAGCAGGCCGCGCCTTTCCATATGGCGCGTCAGCAGCATGAGCGGCAGCGAAGTCAGCGCGACAATCCATGCGTAAACCGTAATCATTATGCCTGTTTCGGTCGCCGCCATGCCGAAGCTTTGTCCGATGTCGCTCAAAAGTGCGATGGGGATAAATTCCGTCGTGTTGAAGATGAACGCGCCGATTGCCAAGGCAACGACGCTCAACCAGGGTTTGTGTGAAGCGTTCATTGTTGTCGTCCTGATGGGCAGTGTTGTCATTATGGCGCAAGCGGCCGTCTTTTTCCAAACCTGCCGTGCGGTTTCAGCGTTTGCCCGAGTCTGCGAACCGTCCTACAATAACGTTTCTCAGATTGCAGTTCCAACGAAAGGAAAATCATGGAAACCCTTATCCTCGACATCGGCGGCATGAGCTGCGGCGGCTGCGTTAAAAGCGTTACCCGGATACTGGAAAGTGTAAAAGGCGTGGCAAGTGTCGAAGTCAGCCTTGAAAACAAAAGTGCGACCGTCGGCTATGACCCCGCGCAAACCGATGCGGGGGCGTTGATTGAAGCCGTAGAAGACGGTGGCTATGATGCCGCGTTGAAATAAAGCGGCGGGAATGCCGTCTGAAGCCTTTACGCTTCCCCGATGCCGTCTGAAGCACGCTTCGTGCCTTCAGGTGGCATTTTTTATGTAAGGTTTACGGTTTCTGAGGAATCATCAGTACGGGGATGACGACCGCCCATGCCGGAATGTTTTCCCGATATTGTTCGATATACGCTTCACCGATATCTTCCCGGTAGAGGACGCCGACAGCGGCAACGGCAGCACGGGCATGTTTGGGGATTTTTTCTTTAAAATTCTTAGCGGTTTTGGCAACCGGTATATCGTTGGCGCAGAAAAGGTAATTGCCGCCGCCGTCTTCGATGATGTCCAGGCTGTCGCCGGTTTTCAACGTTTTGGCAGCCCTGATGCGTTCGTCGATTTCCCCGTATGGAGGATTTTCGTTTTTTCGGGCGATGAAGCCGATATCCAACTCTCCGCCGTAGTTGGAAAGTACCTTGTATTCCGTATTCAACCCCGGTTGTTCGGCATAGGTGCGGTCGATATATTCCACGCCGTCGGGCAACGCGTTTATCCAGGGATGGCGGGGTGAGTGGCAGAGCAGCGTCAGCGTCTGTCCGGCACGGGTCATGGCGACATAGTAGAGGCGGCGGTTTTCGTCGCTGCCGTCACTCCAGCCGTCGTCCAGGACAAAGACGTGGTCGAATTCCAAACCTTTGGATGAATGCGCCGTTCCCAAAAATATGCCGTCTGAACGGCTGATTTTTTCATCGCCGACATATTCGTACAGCCAGTTTTTCAGAAATGCTGCAGGATGTTGCGGTGCGGCAGTGTTTTCAGACGACCGGGCAATGGGGAATTCGTTGAGGAAGTCGGTTTTAAGCTGTGCGAACCAGTTTGCCCATTTCTTGCCGCTGCGCCCGATTTCCTTCTCTATCAGCTGATTGAAATCCGCCGAAGAAAGCTTGCCGTCCTTTGCTGTTTCAGTGCCGTGCACCAGCCGGGCAAATTCGCGTGTTTTGCGTAAAGGCAGGTTTTGTTCGTTTTTCAGGAAATAGGGAATGCCGTTTTGTTCGCACCATGCCTGTACGGGGTTGAGCGTGCCGTTGTTGTGGGCGAGGACGGCGAAACTTTCCCAGCCGGTATCCGACAAGCCTTTCAAACGCAGGATTTCTTCAATGACTGCCTGTGCCTGGATATTCCGGCGCACGGTCGGATTCCATTCTACGGGGA
The DNA here is from genome assembly GCF_014596375.1 of Neisseria sp. RH3002v2f. NCBI lineage: Bacteria > Pseudomonadati > Pseudomonadota > Betaproteobacteria > Neisseriales > Neisseriaceae > Neisseria > Neisseria sp. RH3002v2f. The sequence continues at coordinate 15,932 of NZ_MAYZ01000002.1, read as the reverse complement.
GGCGTATGACGCGGACGCGGCCTTGGCGTTCGGGGTCGGTTTGCGTCCAAATGCCGCCGTTGGGGTCTTGCCGCCTTTCGGGGTTGACGGCGATAGGGTGCCGGGTTTTCAGGCGGTCGGGCATTCCGCTTATCACGCGGTTGGCGGCGGTGATAATGTTTTGCGTGCTGCGGTAGTTGAAAGTCAGGAAATCGGGCGAATCCACGCCGTATTCCTCTTGAAAACGGAGGATGTAGTCGTTGCTGCTGCCGTTGTAGGCAAAGATATTTTGGTCGTCGTCGCCGACTGCAAGAATGGTCAGCTTGTCTTCATCATCGCGTTTCCTGCCTGCCAGTGCGGAAACCAGCCTGTAATGCCGTTCGCTGATATCTTGGTACTCGTCTACGAGGATATAGCGGAATCCCGACATGATGCGTTCGCGCGCTTCGTCCCCGTCGCTGCCGCTTATGCCGTCTGAAAGCATGGCGGCGGCTTCTTCGCACCATTTTTCATACTGCCTGCTGATTTCACGTTCGTTTTGTTCCCTACCTTTGCTGTCGAAACGTACGCCTAAAAGCCGCATTGCCATGCCGTCGTAAGTCAGGACGGTAACGGCCCGGGCAAGGTTGCCGACCAGTCCGTGCAGGCGGCGTTTGACTTCCAGCGCTGCAAGTCGGGTAAAGGTCAGGACGATGATGGAGGATGCCGGAACATGCTGGACGCGCAGAAGATAGGCGATACGGTGGACGATGATGCGCGTTTTGCCGGAACCGGGGCCGGCAAGTACCAGGCGGTTCCTGCCACTCTGATCGGTAACGACGGCTTTTTGCACGCTGTTCAGACCGTCCGTGACGGTATGGAGGGTATCCGGGGAGACGGGTTCTTCCAATTCTTTCAGCCTTCCTGAAAACCATTTATCCTTAAATGATTTTTCATCCGTTTTAAAATAGTCGGCGACTAGGTTTAAGGCTTCGGTAATGTTTTTGAGCGCGCGTTCCGCATATTCGCGCATGACGTGGATTTGGAAACGTTTTTCCCCGTAAAACGTTTCCAAGGGGCGGTAGTCCGATTTGAGGTATTGCCGTTTGGATTCCAGCGCGTTCCGGTTGGGGACGATGGTCATCGCGTGGCGCAGGATGGTAATGCCGTGGTTCAGTTTGATGATGCCTAGTTTGTGCATGAACAGCAGCGCCTGCTTGAGCAGGGTTTCGCGGCGGTTTGCCGGAATCTGTACCGACAATTGCATATCGTCGGCAAGCTGCTGCACCATTTCGCCGATTCCGGTTTCCACGACGACATCTTTCCGCCGGACACCCTCTGTCTTGCCGATGAGGAAGGACAGGATGCGGGCGCAGATGTTGCGGCGCAAAAGGGCGGTTTCCTGAATATTTTCCCAGCTGTCATTGTTTTTGAAACGGACTTTCAGGCAGCCGTTGCCGAAGTCGCGGATTTCAAAGCTGCCGTTTTTATTGGATTCGAGTGCGGATTTGTCGTCTGCAAAGGACAGGATGAGCTGCTTGATTTCGGCGGGCGTGCTTTCCAGTCCCGAATCGTGCATTTCATAGCAGACGGCATTGACGGCGAGATTTTGCCATATTCCTTGGTCGGCATCGGGAATTTCCGTTTTCAATATCTGCCAGAGTTTTTCTTCCCATCGGGTTATTTTTTCCAAAAGCCCAGACGACGGTTTGATGTTGTCGGTACGCAGGATGACGGTCATGCGCGTATCGTTGGTCAATATGCCCATTTCTTCGAGGCTGTGCAGGTGTCCGCGTAATTCTTCCAAGCTGCATGCGGTCGCCTGTATCAGGTCGTCGGTACTGAGCGGCTTGTCATCCGGTGCGTTGAATACGATTTCGGCAATGGTCAGGTAGATTTCTTTGAGCCGTCGGGCGAACCGACCTTTTTGAATCAGTTCCGAAGCCTGTTCCAGAGTCAGTTTGCCCGAGCGTGAGGGGAAGATTCTGGTGCGGTTTTCTTTGCGGTCGAGCAGTTCGGCACGTTCCAGCCAGGAAATGGCGGTTTTGATTTTGGTGTCCGACTGGCGGTCGTCCCTGTCGAAGCTCATATATTCTTCGCTGTCTTTCAGAATCTCGCCGCCGGTGGCGACGACTTCGCCGCAACCGTCCTTGCCGTGTGCCGCCGCGTTGAGCATGCCGATTTTGCGCCATACCGTTTTGAGGTCGCGCAATTCTATTTGCGACATTTTGCTGATGCCGAATTGGGTATCTACATCGTTTTTTTCATAAAGCAGGATGCATTTTGCCTCTTCTCGGTCCCGTCCGGCGCGCCCGGCTTCTTGAAGGTAGTTTTCCAGCGAACCGGTAATTTCGGCATGAACGACCAGTCGTACATCAGGTTTGTCCACGCCCATGCCGAAGGCGTTGGTGGCGACGATGACGCGCAACCCGCCCTCGATAAAGCGGTTCTGTATGTCTGCTTTGGCATTGGTTTCCAGGCCTGCGTGGAAGTATTCGCACGCCCAGCCTTGTTTTTGGAGGTATTCGTTATAGCCTTCTGCACTTTTGCGCCTGCCGACGAAAATGACTGCGCCGCCCCTTTGATGGTCGAGTTCTCGGTGGAGCAGTTCGTCGATTTTTTGTTTTTTGATGCCGTCTGAAGCTTCGAAAACTTCGTAAGACAGGTTGTCGCGCGCGTTGTCGCCGATAAATTGCCTGAATTCTATGCCGGCCTGCTCACGGAAATTATCGGTAATGTCGGCAAGTACGTCGGGTTTGGCGGTGGCGGTAAAGCAGCTTACCGGTGCGGTGCCGCCGTTTTTCCTGCCGTGTTCGGCGATGAATTTGACTGCATACAGGTAATCGGGTCGGAAATCGTGCCCCCATTTGGACAGGCAGTGCGCCTCATCGAATACCCAGCCGTTGATTTGACGTTGGGAAATGGCGGAAATGAAACTGTCGTTGCGGAACTGTTCGGGGGCAACCAGCAGGATGCCGATGTCGCCTAATGCGGTTTTGTCCAATATTTCGGCACGTTCGACCACTTCGATCAGGCCGTTGAGCATGGCGGCGCAGGTAATGTTTTTTCTGAGCATTCCGTCCAGCTGGTCTTTCATTAGCGACTGCAGGGGCGAAATGACGACGGTCAGCCCGCCGTTACGGTAATAGCGGTTGAGTGCGGGAACTTGATAACACAGGGATTTTCCGCCGCCCGTGGGCAGGACTGCCAGCGTGTGCAGACCTTTCATTCCCGACTGCACAATGGCGCGCTGACCGCCTTCGAAACCTTTGAAATGGCGGAATTCGGACAGTTTGAAATAACGCTGCAACTGGGCTTCGGGATTGAGCATGTCAGCGCAGTAGTTGCAGTTGCTGTCGCCGCAGTCGTGATCGCGCAGTTCGGCAATCAGCCGAGCCGTTTCTGGAAAATGGCTCCGCACCCACGGGGCAAGCACAGAGTTGCCGCCGGAGACGTTCAGCCATGACAGGGCATAGGCAAGTGAAGGATAGATGTCGCGATTGTGGATGTCGGTTTTCATCAACTCCAGAAAACGTGTGCGGCAGACTTTCAAACGCCCTTTTCCTTCGTTGTCCTGCATCATCATCCAAATAATGCGTATCAATCGGTTGGTATCCGGGTGTTCGGTACGTTCGGTGAGGGAGATGCCGTCTGAAAAACGATACGGCAGATGCATATCGGACAATGCCGCCCATAGGGTAAATTCATCGGGTCTTTCGGTTTTGATTTTGCCGAATGCGGTACACTGGTCTTGAAAAAGCTGCCAACAGGCGCGGCAGTCTGCCAACGGGGAGTTGAGTTCGGAAGAGATGATTTTGTAGTTTTTAATCAGGCGGTGGTACGGGTTTTGCGGAAAGGCGAGCGGCGACAACTTCAGCGTATCGATAACGGGCAATGAAAGCCATGCCTGGTCGGGCGCGGCTTTTTTCAAATATGGCAGGTCGTGTTCGAGGAAGTTGTGCCCCATCAGCCATTCCGCACCTTTCGCAAGGGGTAGCATTTCCGCCAATGCCTTCCTGAATCCTTCTTCATGGCGGAAGCTTCGCTCAAACCCGAGGTCAAGGTCGGGCCGGTATGCACCGATTTTGAAGACGGTATCGGTTTTGGGGTTAATTTCCAAGTCGATGATTAAAACGGCAGGTACGGCAAAATCCATGGCGGTCGGGATGTTGGCATAAAACGGTCAATATACCATAGTGTTGAGCCTTTATCCCTGATTTCGGTAAGATGGCGGAGGGGTGCGTCCGGACGTATGCGCATACCTTCAGACGGCATACTTGTTCGGAAGCCCGATAATTTTCGTGCGGTTGAAGTAGGCAGGCGAATTGGTTAAACTTGCAGGCATATTATCTTTAGAGTGAACAGAATATGTCGAGCAAGAAGAAAAAAGCCGCTTCCGCTCGCCCCGTCATTGTGAAGAAAGCGCGGCAGGCGGTTGTCGGCAGTCCTGCCTCCTATATGGCGGAACCTTCGGAAATATCGGAGATCAAAAATTCATATGATGATTTGATGTATGAATCCAAAGCATTTTCCCAAACCGCCATCAACGCCTTGGAGGCACGCGCCCGCATGATGGGCCTGAAGCCTGCCGCAGCGGTAAATGCCAAGGTCTTGGAGCTGGGCTGTTCGATGGGCGGCAATATTATCACGCAGGCACTTTATTACCCGGATGCGGAATTTATCGGTATCGACTTGTCCGGCAGGCAGGTTGCGCAGGGCAACGCCATCATTGAAAAAATGGGCTTGAAAAATGTGCGCCTGGAAGAAAAAGATATTTTGACCATCGATGAATCATTCGGGAAGTTCGACTATATCATCGTCCACGGCATTTGGTCGTGGGTTCCCGATACGGTTAAAGACAAAATCTTTTCGATTTGCCGGAACAACCTGACCGAACACGGCATTGCCTATATTTCGTACAACGTCTACCCGGGATGGAAGCGTTCGGAACAGATACGCGAAATCATGCTGTTTTCAAGCAGCGGTATGCAGGGTGAATCCTTGGCATTAAGGACGCGGAAAGGTTTGGATACGGTCAACGCACTGGCTGAAATCCTGGAAAGCGACAAGGGCATCAGAAATAACGAAAAACTTCAGTCCATGCGTAATGTGTTGGGTAAGAACGGTTATTATGTCGCCCATGAGTATATGGAAGCATTCAACGATCCGATTTATGTCAACGGCTTCATCGAATGGGCCAACCGCCACCGGCTCGCATATATCGGCGATACCAGGCTGTCGATGTCTTTTATTTCATGGATGGCGGAGCACACCAGGGAGAGGATAAAAGCATTGGCAAACGGGGATTATATTGCCAAAGAACTTTATATCGACATCCTTTTCGATAGTGAGTTCCGACGTTCGCTTTTATGCCGTCATGAAGAGGAACACAATATCACCCGAGACGAGACGGTTCCTATTGAAATTATAGAAAATCTGTATTTCCGGCTTGTACAGGGTACGGGTATCGACCTGGATGAAAGCAATACCATGTTTTCCGGCATCCGCGAGGTTATGAGCGGCGGCGAGCCGTTCAGAACCGAAGATGTTGTGGCGAATCTGAACAGGCGTTTTCCGGGTTTGGCATTTGACCGGGTGCAGATTAATTCCCAACTTCTGTTGCAGACGATTACCGGACATTTTGCCGTTTCGTCAGACAAAGGGGAAAAACTTACCTTCGAAGACCATAAAACCTACGTACCGGCACGCTTCACAGACTATGTTGCCGCCTTTGTGGAACATGGTGCGGAGCAGTTTGTCAAACCAGCCAACCGTTACAACGAAGGTACGCCCTCATTCGGATACGGGCATTTGTACATTATGCGGCAATTGTCGCAGCCTACGACCAAACAGGCGCTGATAGATGCGGTTGCCGAAAACTTAAACATCGTTACCACTACGTCCGACGGTTTGAAATTCAATCCGCCTGCAAGATTTTATGTAGAACAAATTCTGTCAGAGTTGGCGGAAAGGCATTTTTTTGCTCAGACAGACTGATTATCCGAAACCGTCGGCTGTCATGACAAACTGCCCGTTACGCATTTCTTGCGTCAGGGCGGAATTTGCAAGGCTATGCCGTTCAAACAACTACCACACAGACACATATGAATACATTTACCCTAGCTGATACCAGGCCGTATCCCCAAAATCCGATTAAAAACCACCTGCTGCTCAATGCCTACCAGCTGGCGCATAATTCTTCCCAGGCTTCGCGCAAGCTTTCATCCGAGCAGCTTCAAACCGAAATAAGGGGAATGCTTCAGCAAAACCACTATATCAACCTTTCTCTTGCGCTGACCATGACTCCCGATGCCGGAACTTATACCGCGCTGCTTTCCAGCGTGAATTCGGTACTCGATTGCGAAAAAGACGGGGAAGTGCAGTGGTTTGCCCTGCCGCTCGTGCTGGTGTCCGGCTGCAAGAAAGAGCGTACGATCGATATGAAGGTGCCGACAGCAGAATTGTTTGCCTGTCTGCAAAACTATCCGCACCTGCGTGCGTTGACCCAGGATACGCAATGGCTGCCTTACCTTGTACATTCCTCCGATTTGAGTGCCGTTACCCCCGATATATGGTGGCGCGCAAAACAGAACGAAGAGGCGGCTGCCGGACATTTGCGCAGTTTTGAGGAACGTCCGCTCGTCATGCCTGAAGGACAATCTGTCCATGTGGTCTATGCACTGGGTTTCGGCAGCGGCAAGGTTCAGACGGCATTGGGTCAGAACCTTCTTCAGGCAGGCTTGCCCCTGATGCAGGTATGGCAGGAAAAGCTCGCATCGGAAGGTGTTACGCTGTTTGTCAATCCGCTTTCCCCGGATTCTCCGGTACGCGCGCTTTCCGATGGCAGCCATACACGCCAGCGCATGGCGATGGATGTTTTTGCTGCAAACGCGATACGGGCCATCCGTATGCAGAGCCCGCGGGTCGGCGTGGTCGCTGCGGCAAAGGCGGGCGGACAGATTCTATTCGGATTTAATGCGACCGACAGCGCGTTCGAAGTCGTACCACAGGTATTCTCATGGCAGCTTTCCTTTACCGATAACATTGCCGTCATCCAGCAGAATTTCCTCGACCTGATGGCGGAGTGCCGCGTGGAACATGTTTACCTGCTGCATGATGCATTGAATGAGTACGAGGACATTCCAAGCTATGCGGAAGCATTGAAACGGGAAGGACACAACCCGTTTTTCAGCGGTCAATACGATTGACGGCCACATGCCGTCTGAAAAAGATTCGGTTTCAGACGGCATGGGTACGTATCGAGAAAAGGAAATATGGGTAAACCGAAAGTTCTTTTTGTCTGTTTGGGCAACATCTGCCGTTCTCCGATGGCGGAATATGTCTTACGCCGACGTGCGGCCGAGGCAGGTATAACGGTTGAGACCGACAGTGCCGGAACATCCGGCTGGCACGACGGTGAGGATATGCACCGAGGTACGGCGGAGATATTGAAAAAATACGGCATTGACGCTTCAGGATTTGCCAGCCGCAAAATACGGCAAAGCGATGCGTCAGCGTTTGACTACATCATCGCCATGGACAGCAATAATTTGTCCGAATTGGAAAAAACTTTCGGCAGGCAGCCGGAAAAAATATTCAAGCTGACCGACCTGATACCCGAAAGCGGTTACGACCATGTACCCGACCCTTGGTACACGGGTGATTTTGAAGAAACATACAGGCTTGTAGATGCAGGCTGCAGGGCGTTTTTAGAAAAAATTTCCCGATAACATATCAGGATATCAATACGAAACATTCCGCGCCCGGTGTTAAGACGGCATAAACAGGGAATTTATGAAAACAAATTTCAAACAGAAAATTATCGAACAGACACGCAGAGAGGGTTTGCAGGTAACCGCTTTGCGCGAGCAAGTGCTCGATATCGTTTTGCAGCAAAGCGGCGTGATTAAAGCCTACAATGTTTTGTCGCAGATGCAGCAGCAAAGCGAGGGCGTGGTTGCGCCGCCGACGGCCTACCGCGCCCTTGATTTTTGGGCGGAGCAGGGCGTTTTGCACAAAGTGGCGGCGGTCAACGGCTATATTTTGTGCAGCCACGCGCAGCACGAGTGTAACGACCATTGCCACGACCACGAAGAAGCCGAAGCGCACCACAGCGCGTTTATTTTGGTCTGCACCGAATGCGGCACGGCGGACGAGCAAACCCTGAGCCACGAATGGGCGGCACTGCGCGCAGGCGTTGCCGAAAGCGGCTTTGCGCTGAAAGAGGAACACGTTGTTTTAACTGGAATTTGTAAAAAATGTCAGAAGTGAAAAAAACCAAAGTCCACCTGATTTCAGGTTTTCTGGGAACAGGCAAAACCACTGCGCTCAAAAGCCTGATGGAGCAGAAAGACCCGAACGAAAAATGGGTCATCATCGTCAACGAGTTTGGCGAAATCGGTATTGACGGCGCGGTATTGAGCGACAACGGCATCCCTGTGGCAGAAATCGCCGGCGGCTGTTTGTGTTGCACCGCCGGCCCGCAAATGGGCGTAACCGTGCAGAAAATGCTGCGCGATGCCAAGCCCGACCGCCTGATGATTGAAGCAAGCGGACTGGCGCACGCCGCCAGCGTCATCGACGAATTGAAAGCCAAACCGCTGGACAGCCTTTTGGAAATCGGCGCAGTCTTTACCGTCGTCGATCCGCGCCAGTTCATCAACCCTGATTACGCGCAACAGGCGTTGTATAAAGACCAAATCGGCATCTGCGACGTATTGGTCGCCAGCAAAACCGATTTATGCACCCCCGAACAGCTTGCCGAATTTCACGACAAAGCGGCAAAACTGTTCCCGCCCAAAGCCAAAGTGGTCGAAGTCCAAAACGCACAACTCGATATCCAATGGCTCGATATTCCCGTCATCGAAAAATCACGCTACCGCCTCAAAGCCCTGCCGGACAACACCATGGGCTTCCAGTCGCAAGGTTTCACTTTCCCCGCCGGACGCGATTTCGACGGTGAAAAATTGACCAACTTCTTCAACGACCTGCCCAAATTCACAGACGGCCTCGTCCGCGCCAAAGGCGTGTTCCAAGTGCTCGGCACATGGGTATGGCTCAACTGGGTGGACGGGCAATGGGGCGCCAACCAAGTCTCATGGCGGCGCGACTCGCGCTTCGAGCTGATTGCCAAATCGTTTGATGCGGATTTAATCGAACAAAAACTTAAAGACGCATTGGAATAGTGTTCACGCGCTTTCAGACGGCATATGAAATGAAAATGCCGTCTGAAGGTCTGAGGAGGATGGGATGAAACCCAAATTTAAAACCGTTTTAACCGCGCTGTTTTTGGCGGTTTCCCTGCCGTCTATGGCGGCAACCCATGTTTTGATGGAAACCGATATGGGCAATATCCGTTTGGTTTTGGACGAGTCCAAAGCCCCCAAAACCGTTGCCAATTTCGTGCGCTATGCCCGAAAAGGCTTTTACGACGACACCGTTTTTCACCGCGTTATCGACGGTTTCGTTATCCAGGGCGGCGGATTTACCGAGGACTTGGTACAAAAGGCAACCGATAAGGCCGTTGCCAACGAATCCGGCAACGGCTTGAAAAACACCGCCGGTACCATCGCCATGGCGCGGACGGCCGATCCGGATTCCGCCACCAGCCAATTCTTTATCAATCTGGCGGACAATGATTCACTCAACTACAAAAACGGACAATACGGCTATACCGTTTTCGGCAGGGTCGAAAGCGGCATGAACACCGTTTCCAAAATCGCCCGCGTCAAAACCGCCACGCACGGCTTTTATCAAAACGTACCCGTACAGCCCGTCAAAATTCGCCGCGTTGTTGTCGAGTAATATAACGGGAAATCTTCAGAAAGCCGAAACGGAAAAAGCAGGCGTTTGGGGTTGAAAAGCGTCTGCTTCGGGATTTTAAAATGCCGTCTGAAACGCCAAACGGGCTTCAGACGGCATTTTTGACGGCGGTGGTTTATGCGCCGCAGGTTTTCGGCTTGTTCGCCAGAATGTTGATGACTTTGCGTTCGGCTTTTTGCGGCTCGATTTTGATTTCGCTCTCATCTTCTTCGCTGCCGTCTGAAAAGCGTTCGGGCATTTTTTCGCTGTCAAACGCCAAATCGCCGCCGTGTTTCAGGCTTTGACCGCGTTCCAATCCGACAAAGTCAAAGAGTTCGGTATCGGCAAGGTGGGAAGGGACGACGTTTTGCAGGGCGGAGAACATCGATTCGATACGGCCGGGGAAGCGTTTGTCCCAATCGTGCAGCATATCGCCGATGACTTGGCGTTGCAGGTTGGGCTGCGAGCCGCAGAGGTTGCACGGGATAATCGGGAACTGTTTCAATTCGGCGTATTTGATCAAGTCCTTCTCTTTAACATACGCCAGAGGACGGATGACGATGTGTTCGCCGTTATCGCTCACCAGCTTGGGCGGCATGGCTTTGAGTTTGCCGCCGTAGAACATATTTAAAAACATGGTAGCGAGGATGTCGTCGCGGTGGTGTCCCAAGGCGATTTTGGTGCAGCCTAATTCTTTTGCGGTGCGGTAGAGGATGCCGCGGCGCAGGCGGCTGCACAGCGAACAAGTCGTTTTGCCTTCGTCCAATACGCGTTTAACGGTGGAGTAGGTGTCTTCTTCGACGATTTTGTACGGCACGCCTATGCTTTCGAGATAGGTCGGCAATACTTCTTCGGGGAAGCCCGGCTGCTTTTGGTCGAGATTGACGGCAACCAGTTCGAAATCAATCGGCGCGCTGGCTTGGAGCTGGCGCAGGATGTCTAATAGGGCGTAGCTGTCTTTGCCGCCGGAGAGGCAGACCATAATTTTGTCGCCCGGCTCGATCATGTTGAAATCGTTAATGGCATCGCCGACGGCGTGGCGCAGGCGTTTGCTGAGTTTGTTGTTTTCCAGTTCTTGTTTGGTTTTTTTGGACATGGCGGTGGTTTGAAAAATTAGGGATGCGGCATTGTAACCGAAAACAGGGGCGGTTTTAAAATGCCGTCTGAAAAAGGTTCAGACGGCATCAGAGGGCTTATTCTGCATTTTCGGTTTTAAAGAAGAGATGAACCGCTTTGAAGATACCGCCGTTTGGGACGGTGAGTTCTTTTTGTGCGGCGGAGAATTTAATCACGGCAAGGGCGGTAAAGTTTTCCGAATCTTTAACGCTGTCGAGCACGATGCCGGCCTCTTCGCCGTCTGTTGCCAATATGGTTCCTGCTTCGACGGCCGAATTTCCCGACAATACCGCCAAGCCGCGTTTGACCTGCCCCCGATACTGGGCACGCGCAATGATTTCCTGTCCCGGATAGCAGCCTTTTTTGAAGTGTACGCCGCCGATGATGTGCTGGTTGAGCATTTGGGCAACGGCAGTTTCTTTGGTAGCCACGCATATCCACGGATAACCGCTGCGGATTTCATGAAGCTTCCATGCGCTTTCGGCAGCGGCATCATAAGGGGGCAGGGCGGTTTCGGGTGCGATGCGAAGGATGCCGCCATGAGGCAGAGCGATAGAGCAGATGCCGTCTGAATCTTGTTGTGCGGCAAAGGCAAGGTTGGGTTCTTGTGCGGCAAGCGGTTCGGCAGATTCTGCCAACTCTGCGCCGACACCGTAGTTGTCCGGTATTTCGAAAACGACTTTGGCGCGAAGGACGAACATGCGAAGGCGTTTGACGGTTGACTCGGTCAAGTCTTCGGACATGGCGAGCAGCAGGTCGTCTCCCCGATTGATGACGAGCATATTGGCAATCACACGGCCTTTCGGCGTATTGTAAGTCGCATAACACGCTTGTCCGGACTGAAGATGGTTGATGTCGTTGGAAAGCTGGCCGTGCAGGAAGCTTTGGCGGTCTTCGCCGCTGACGCGGACTACGCCGAAAGAGGGCAATAATGTTTTCATGATGTGTGTACTCCAAATCGGAAGGTTCGGCGTGCTTATGCAGCCGTTGTTTTTCGGGCTGCCGTTACTTTGATTTCGACGCGCCATTCCGGACGGGCAAGACGTGCTTCCACACAGATACGTGCAGGCGTTCTGCCTGAAACGACCCAGCCGTCCCAAATTTCATTCATCGCGCCATAATCGCCCATGTCGCGCAGATAGACGGCTGCCTCTATGATGTGTGCCCTGTCCGAACCGCATTCTTCAAGCCAGCGGTCGATTTGGGACAGCACGTCGGCAGTCTGTTCCGCCGCTGTCTGCCCGTTTTCGGGAACCATGCCGGAGAGGAAAATCAAATCGCCGGTGCAAACTGCTTCCGAGTAACGGGGGGTTGTGCCGAAATACCGGATATCCATATTGGTTTCCTTCAATAAAGGGGATATATGGTAACATTGCATTTGGGTGATTTCCATGTTTTGCGTAACGAAAAATGAGTAAACAGACCTATCCGGTAACACCGGCAGTACGCGTTTTGCGTGAAAACGGCATCAAATTCGAACCTTTCATCTATCCCTACGAGGAACACGGCGGTACGGCCCAATTTGCGCGCCTGTTTGGAAAAGACGAACATCTGGTCGTCAAAACCATTGTTTTACAGGATGAAAACAGGCAGGGGCTGATTGTTTTGATGCACGGCGACAAGCAGATTTCGACCCGTAATCTGGCGAGGCATTTGGGCGTGAAACATATCGAACCCGCCACGCCCGCGCAGGCGAATAAGTGGACCGGCTATCTGGTCGGGGGGACAACGCCGTTCGGTATCAGGACAAAGTTGGATATTTACGTCGAACAGTCGGTGATGGATTTGGAAACCATCTATATCAACGGTGGAAAACGCGGGTTCATTATCGGTATCCGCCCCGATGATTTAAATATTTTGAACCCGAAAACAATACAGGCAGCGGTTTAACAGGGAAGTATAAAGGAGCAATATGGATAAGGATTTATATGCTGTATTAGGCGTGTCGGAGCAGGCGGGTGCGGACGAAATCAAGCTTGCCTACCGCAAACTGGCGATGAAGTATCATCCCGACCGCAATCCCGGCAATCCTCTGGCGGAAGAGAAATTCAAAGAAATACAATATGCCTATGAAATTCTTTCGGATGAGGGAAAACGGGCGCAATATAACGCTGCCTTCAGGCAATCTTTCAGTCAATATGAAGAATGGGAAGAGCAGGTTTTCCGCAGGGAGCGGGCGAGGAGGGAGCGTTTTTATCGTCAGCAGTCCGGCCGCGGCCAGGCATACGGGCAGGAGTTTGAATGGCGCTCATCCGACGGATACAATGCTTCCAGGTCATCAGGTAAGGCCGGCGGCCAGAACTATGTCCTCGCTGCCTACATCCTTTTCGGATTGGGTGTAATGGTGCAAGTCATGCCCCTTATCGGTGTCATTCTTGCCTATGTGAAGCGTAAGGATTTTGAGGATATCGTTTATGTCGTACATGCCGAATATCTGATTAAAACCTTTTGGCGGACGTTATGGCTTTATATTTTGGGCGCGCTGACCAGGGCTTTCGGTATCGGCGTGTTGATTATCATTGCGGCAACCGTTTGGTATTTTTACCGTGTCATCGTCGGGTTTGTCCGTTTCAACGACCGCAGGATGGTTGTTCCTGAAAAATGGATATAACATGGCCTACCTTTTAGTCAGTATCATTTTCAGTGTTTCTGTTTCCATATTACTGAAAATGGCAAGGAAGAAAAAAATTGAGATTGCGCAGGCGGTCGCCGTCAATTATGTGGTTGCAGTAATACTGACCCTGCTGGTATTGAAGCCGGATGTCGGCAATATCGGCGCATTTTTGCCGACATGGTGGCTATTTGCCGCATTGGGTGTGTTGCTGCCGTCTGTATTCGTTGTCATGGGTAAATCCGTAGAAGCCGCAGGCATTGTCAAATCCGACGCGGCACAGCGCCTGTCGCTGTTTTTGCCGATTGTTGCGGCACTGACCCTGTTTGGTGAAAAACTCAGCGAAGGCAGACTAATCGGACTGTGCCTCGCATTTGCCGCACTGTTCTGCCTGTTATGGAAGCACGAAGGCGGTAAAACATCCGGAAGCGCATGGCGGCAGGTGGTATTGCTGCTGGGCGTATGGGCAGGGTACGGCACTATCGATATCTTGTTTAAGCAGCTTGCCAAAAGCGGAACGGCATTTTCAGGCAACCTTCTGATTGCATTTGCTTTGTCCGGTATTTTGATATTTGCCTACCTATTGTCCAAATCAGTCAAATGGCGCATTGAGAGTGTGGTCGGCGGCGCACTATTGGGCGGTTTGAACTTCATGAATATCGTAACTTATATCACTGCCCACCAAATCATGAAAGACAATCCGACCTTGGTTTTTGCCGGTATGAATATTGGTGTGATTGTTTTGGGTACGCTTTCAGGATCATTGTTTTTTAAAGAAAAAATTAATGCTGTCAATACGGCAGGCATTGTACTGTCATTATGCTCCATTGCCTGCCTGTTCTATTGGACAGAAGTTAAGACATTGTTCGGCATATAATCTGGCTGATTGATATAACAAAATGCCGTCTGAAACAGGAAATGCTGCTTCAGACGGCATTTGTCCGTAATGTTTACAGATGAGGATTCATCAGGTTCTCGGGGGAGAGGATGCGGTTGATTTCTTCTTCGCTCAACAGGCCGCGCTCCAGTACGACTTCGCGCACGCCTTTGCCGGTCTGGGCGCAGATTTTGCCGACCAAGTCGCCGTTGTGGTGGCCGATGTACGGATTCAGATAAGTGACTAAACCGATGGAGTTGAAAACGTAACGTTCGCAGATTTCGCGGTTGACCGTAATGCCTTTGACGCATTTGTCGGACAGGTTGACTGCGGCATTGCCCAAGAGGGAAATGGTTTCAAACATACATTGGGCGATGACCGGCTCCATAACGTTCAGCTGCAACTGACCTGCTTCGGCTGCAAAAGTGATGGTGGTGTCGTTGCCGATGACTTTGAAGCAGACTTGGTTGACGACTTCGGGAATCACGGGATTGACTTTGGCAGGCATGATGGAAGAACCGGCCTGCAATTCGGGCAGGTTGATTTCTTTCAAACCGGCGCGCGGGCCGGAAGAGAGCAGGCGCAAGTCGTTGCAGATTTTGGACAGTTTGACGGCCGTGCGTTTCAATGCGCCGTGTACCATCACATATGCGCCGCAGTCGGAGGTCGCTTCGATCAGGTTTTCAGTCAGTTTGCATTCCAAACCGCTGACTTCGGAGAGTTTGCCGACGACCAGTTCCGCATAGCCTTTGGGGGTGTTTACGCCGGTACCGATGGCGGTTGCGCCCAAATTGACTTCCAAAAGCAGTTGGCGGGTGCGGTCGAGGTTGAGGATTTCCTCTTCCAACAACACTTGGAAAGATTGGAATTCTTGACCGGCCGTCATCGGCACGGCATCTTGAAGCTGGGTGCGGCCCATTTTCAAAACGTCTTTAAACTCTTCGGCTTTGGCGGCAAAGGCGTTTTTCAGGACGGCCAGTTTGTCGAGTAATTCGCCGATGCTGTAATACACGGCAAGGCGGAAGCCGGTAGGGTAGGCGTCGTTGGTGGATTGGCTGGCGTTGACATGGTCCATCGGATTGATGATGTCGTAGCGGCCTTTTTCGTATCCCAAGACTTCCAATGCGAGGTTGGCAATGACTTCGTTGGTATTCATGTTGACCGAAGTGCCGGCGCCGCCCTGATAAACGTCGGACGGGAATTGGTCGAGACAGCGGCCTTTGAGCAACACTTCGTCGCAGGCTTTTTCAATGGCGGCCGCGATTTCCGGCTTGATGGCACCCAATTCACCGTTTGCCTGCGCGGTCGCTTTTTTCACCATCACCATGCTGCGGACAAATTGCGGTACGTCGGAAATTTTTTGTGTGGAAATTTTAAAGTTTTCAATGGCGCGCAGGGTGTGGATGCCCCAATATACTTCGGCGGGAATCTCACGATCGCCCAATAAATCGTGTTCGGTACGGACAGTCATATTTTTACCTTTGTAAGTCGGATAATTGATATTTAAAAAATGCGGTATCGGAAAGATAATGCATGAAGTCGAACACTATACCACTCGAATGAAATTGT
>NZ_MAYZ01000001.1:0-50483 GCF_014596375.1 Neisseria sp. RH3002v2f | reverse complement strand
TCCCACCCGTTCCCACGCCCGCTGAACAAATCGCTGAACTTTGCCGTAGAACTCGACGGCACAGACGCATTCGGCAGACCCTCGGGTATGGCGATTGTCCAGGCACCGCGCATCCTGCCGCGCGTCGTCCCCCTGCCTGCAGAATTATGCCAAGGCGGCAGCGGCTTTGTCTTCCTCTCCTCCATCCTGCACGCCCACGTCGGCAAACTCTTTCCCGGCATGACGGTCAAAGGCTGCCACCAATTCCGCCTCACCCGCGACAGCGACCTGACCGTCGATGAAGAAGACCTCAAAAACCTCCGGGCCGCCATCCAAAACGAACTGCACGACCGGGAATACGGAGACGGCGTACGCCTTGAAGTCGCCGACACCTGCCCCGCCTACATCCACGACTTCCTGCTGTCGCAATTCAGGCTGACCGCTGCCGAACTTTACCAAGTCAAAGGTCCGGTCAACCTCGTACGCCTCAACGCCGTTCCCGATTTGGTTGACCGTCCTGATTTAAAATTTCCGTC
Source organism: Neisseria sp. RH3002v2f (assembly GCF_014596375.1). Taxonomy (NCBI): domain Bacteria; kingdom Pseudomonadati; phylum Pseudomonadota; class Betaproteobacteria; order Neisseriales; family Neisseriaceae; genus Neisseria; species Neisseria sp. RH3002v2f. Next base: position 49,968 of record NZ_MAYZ01000001.1, on the reverse strand, counting down.
CCATACACAAGGCAGGTTGAAAGCCTTGGGTAAAAACGGCTCGATATTCAAACTGATACGCCGTGCACCCATTCTTCTGCACCATCCGTACCAGTCCTTCGACCCCGTCGTCCATATGATACGCGAAGCCGCCGCAGACCCCGCCGTCCTTGCCGTCAAAATGACCATCTACCGCACTGGCAGCAATTCCGAACTCGTACGCGCCTTGATGAAGGCCGCGTTGGCAGGCAAACAGGTTACCGTCGTGGTCGAACTGATGGCGCGTTTTGATGAGGCCAACAACGTCAACTGGGCGCAACAGCTTGAAAATGCAGGTGCACACGTCGTTTACGGCGTATTCGGCTACAAAGTTCATGCCAAAATGGCACTGGTAATCCGCCGCGAGGACGGCGTGCTCAAACGTTATGCCCACCTCGGTACCGGCAACTACCACCAAGGCACATCGCGCATCTACACCGACTTCGGCATCATTACCGACGACGACCAGATTACCGCCGACGTAAACACTTTGTTTATGGAAATCACAGGTTTGGGCAAACCCGGCCGTCTGAACAAGCTCTATCAGAGCCCCTTTACCCTGCACAAAATGGTCATCAACCGCATCAGGCAGGAAACCGCACACGCCAAAGCAGGCAAGCCGGCACGGATTACTGCCAAGATGAATTCGCTTATCGAACCGAGCGTGATTGATGCGCTGTACCAAGCTAGCGCGGCAGGCGTGCAAGTCGACTTGATTGTGCGCGGCATGTGCACCCTGCGTCCCGGTGTAAAAGGATTGTCCGAAAACATCCGCGTCCGCTCCATCGTCGGCAGACAGCTCGAACACTCACGGATTTACTGCTTCCACAACAACGGCGCGGACGATACGTTCATTTCCAGCGCAGACTGGATGGGGCGCAACTTCTTCCGCCGCATTGAAGTAGCAACGCCCGTTACCACGCCAACCCTCAAAAAGCGCGTTATACATGAAGGACTGACCATGGCACTGGACGACAACACCCATGCATGGCTGATGCAGCCGGACGGCAGCTATATCAGAGCCACACCTGCCGAAGGCGAATCCGAAGTCGACCTGCAAAACGATTTGTGGGTTTTGCACGGCGGCTGACCGTCCTACCAAAGCCGACCCATGCCCCGTCAAAATGCCGTCTGAAACAGGATTTCAGACGACATCCGTTTTACCGGCCAATCCACCTTGTCGCGGCAAACCATACCGGACACCGTATGTGCCGATATACGCCGAATACGGAAAACCCCGAAACCGTCTCCTCTGTTTCGGGGTTATTCTTTCCACACGCACACTTGCGGTCAACCAATCAGATGCGCATCGGCATCACGATATATTTGAAATTCGGATTGTTCGGTACAGTAAACAAGGTCGAACGGTTGGCATCGCCGAAAGCAAGCTGCACATCGTCGGAATGAATATTTCGCAACACGTCCATCAGATAACCGATATTGAAACCGACCTCAAGTCCGCCGCCCTGATAGGCAATCTCGATTTCTTCGCGCGCTTCTTCCTGTTCGTTATTGCTGCACACAACGCTCAAGAGGCCGGGCTGCAAAAACAATCGCGCACCGCGGAATTTTTCATTGGCAAGAATCGATGCACGTTCCAACGCGCCCAACAATTCCGCCCTCGACAACACGAAAATCTTGTCGTTATCCAAAGGAATCACACGGTTGAAATCAGGGAATTTGCCGTCAATGACTTTGCTGACGATGGTTGTGCCGTTGCAACGGAAGCGAACCTGCTTGTCCAAGAGTTCTACTTGAATCGGATCGGACGGATTATTCAACAGTTTGAAAAGCTCCAAAACCGTTTTGCGCGGCAAAATAACCTCGGTTCGCGGCAAATCCGCATCAATGGCGCAAGCCGAATAAGCAAGCCGGTGTCCGTCTGTCGCCACAAGGCGCAATTGCCCGCCTTCAACCTGCATCAGCAAACCGTTGAGATAATAGCGGATGTCCTGCACCGCCATACTGTATTGAACCTGTGAAAGCATGGACTTGAAGGCTTCCTGTTCCAACTCGAAAACGGCACTGACATCCTCGCCGATATTCATTTGCGGAAAATCTTCGGCAGGCAGGGTTTGCAGGGCAAAACGGGACTTGCCCGCCTTCAACGTCAGGCGGTTGTCGTCCCAATCCAACGAAACCAATGCACCTGCCGGCAGTGCCCGTAAAATATCCTGAAATTTCTTGGCATTGGTCGTAATACGAAAATCCGCCGCACTGCATTCCGGACCGGAGGTATCGATTTGGATTTCCAAATCGGTTGCCAAAAGCCGGGTTTGACTGTCCCCGCCCTCAATCAGCACATTGGACAGGATAGGCAGGGTGTGGCGGCGTTCGACAATGCCGGTAACGGCTTGCAACGGCTTGAGCAGGCTGTCGCGCTCGGCTTGTAAAATCAACATGTTCGCTCCTTTGAATCGGTTTGTATCTTTACCCTTCGGACGGCTTGTGCAATATCATGCCGTCTGAAAACGTTTTCCATCAGTTTTGAATCAGAATCAGCAGCTTTTCATAATCCTGGGCCAATTCCGGATCCTCTTCACGCAGTTTCGACACGGCCCTGATGCCGTGCATAACGGTCGTATGGTCGCGCCCGCCGAACGAATCGCCGATAGACGGCAGGCTCAACGTGGTCAGCTCTTTGGTCAGGCTCATCGCCACCTGGCGCGGACGGGCAATGTTTCGTGTCCGTTTCTTACCGAGCACATCGCTGATTTTGATACGGTAATATTTGGCAACGGCATCAATAATAATATCGGCGGTAATGACCTTATGCTTCTCGGCAATAATATCCTGCAAAGCCGTACGCGCCAAATCGATATCGATAACCGGCCGGTTCATAAAGCGGCTGCTCGCACTGACACGGTTGAACGCACCTTCCAATTCGCGCACATTGGAACGGATCAGGTTGGCAATAAACAATGCCGCCTCGTCTTCAATGCTGATACCCGACGCCTCTGCCTTTTTCTGCAAAATGGCGATGCGCATTTCCAATTCGGGCGGTTCGAGTTCCAAAGTCAAACCCCAAGAGAAACGCGATTTGAGCCGGTCGTCCATGCCTTCGATTTTCGCAGGCAACACATCGCAAGTGAGGATGAGCTGTTTTTTCTCGTTGTGGAAATGATTGTACAGATAGAAGAATTCCTCCATCGTACGGTCTTTGCCTTTGATGAACTGGATGTCGTCGATAATCAGCAGGTCGTATTGCTTGTATTGCTGCTTGAATACGTCATAGGTATTGTTGCGAACCGCCTTCATAAAGCTGCGAATATAGTCGTCCGAATGCATATAGCGCACTTTCGCATCGGGGCGGTTTTTCAACAGCTCGTTACCCACGGCCTGAACCAAGTGGGTTTTACCCAAACCCGTACTGCCATAGAGGAAAAACGGGTTATAACTCTGTCCCGGACTTTCCGCTATCGCCTGCGCGGCGGCAGCTGCAAGGCGGTTGCCCTTACCTTCTACCAACGTATCAAACGTGTAATCCGGAGACAGGTTGGTTTGTTCGTAACGCGCCTCTTCCGCATCACGCTGCGCATCCGTCCGAGCTTTCGCAAGTACCTCCGATTCCGGACGGGAAGCAGGTTCGGCAGTATGGCGCGGCTCATGCAGGAGGTTTTTCATACGTTCCGCCACAATATCCTCCGCCGTTTTCGCCTGTACGGATTTGGCAGGCCCTTCAGACGGCATTTCATCCGACAACTCCGCCTGCACCGGCAATTCATCCTGCACCTCGTGCACGGACGGTTTTTCTACAACCCCGACATCCGCCATCTCATAGCGTATGCCTTCGCCGGGTTTGAATATGAATGCGGCACGGTTAGGCACCAATTCCTGCATCACCGCCTCGATTTTCCCGGCAAACTGGCTCTTAAGCATATTGCAGGCAAACTGGTTTTTACCGTACACCACCCACACTTCCCCTTCTTCACCGACCGTAAGGGGTGCAATCCATTGCGCAAACTGCCCCGGAGGCAACATATCGCGAAGGCGGCGGAGGCACATCGGCCAGAACTCTGCTAGTGTCATAAATAAGCTCGAATCGGTAAAAAGTGGAATCATGGAAAAAAGATAATATTTTCATATAGAAAACAATTACCTTAACCCTACGTCGGTTTAAAACGCGACTGCCCGATTATACCGACTCACGAATATTTTATCCACAACCCGCGTAAAAATTTATCCACAGAGATGCGCGGCAATCGGCTGATTCTCCAGCAAAGTTTCTATATTGATTGACAAAAGCAGCAAATTAGAGTGTAATTCACAGTTTATCTATCTACCGATTTTTAGGAAACATCATGAAACGCACTTATCAACCTTCCGTTACCAAACGCAAACGCACCCACGGCTTCCTGGTGCGCTCCAAAACACGCGGCGGCCGCGCAGTATTGGCCGCACGCCGCGCCAAAGGCCGCAAACGCCTGGCGGTATAATTTTGGACTACCGCTTCGGAAGGCAGTACCGCTTGTTAAAAACGGATGATTTTTCATCCGTTTTTGCATTCAGGAAACGCCGCAGCCGCGACCTCCTGCAAGTCTCCCGTTCAGACGGCAACGGACTGGGATACCCCCGCCTCGGGCTGGTCGTCGGCAAAAAAACGGCCAAACGGGCCAACGAACGGAATTACATGAAACGCGTTATCCGCGACTGGTTCAGATTAAATAAAAACAAGCTGCCGCCGCAAGATTTCGTTGTCCGCGCCCATCGGAAATTCGGCAGGGACACTGCGGCACAGGCACGGGAAGAACTGGCGCAGCTCATGCTGGGCGGTTCGGATCCAAACTACAAAAAACAGGCATAAATCGGGCGATACGGCATGCGCCGGCGGGTTTACATATAAGGCATCCTCCATGAACTTTCTGTTATCCAAACTGCTGCTGGTTCTGATAAGGCTCTACCAATACTGCATCAGCCCGCTGATTCCGCCCCGCTGCCGCTATACGCCGACCTGTTCGCAATATGCCGTCGAAGCAGTCAAAAAATATGGCGCATTCAAAGGCGGCCTGCTTGCGGCAAAACGCATCGCCCGATGCCACCCCCTCGGCGGACACGGACACGACCCCGTTCCCTGACCCGATATTCAAACTGCACGCTTTTCTTTTATTTCCCATCGGTTTCTATATAATGCCGTCTGAAGCTTCGGGCAGGCGGCACAACCGCCGGGTATAAAGCCTGCCGTTATTCCCCGTCTATCGGAATCCGCAACCTGCGGCATTTCCGACCATTCAGGAAACTCTTATGGATTTTAAAAGACTCACGGCGTTTTTCGCCATCGCACTGGTGATTATGATCGGATGGGAAAAGATGTTCCCCACTCCGAAGCCCGTCCCCGCTCCCCAACAGGCAGCACAACAACAGGCCGTAACTGCTTCCGCCGAAGCCGCGCTCGCCCCAGCAACGCCGATTACCGTAACGACCGATACGGTCAAAGCCGTCATCGACGAAAAAAGCGGCGACCTGCGTCAAATGACCCTGCTCAAATACAAAGCAAACGGCAACGAAAACAAACCCTTCTCCCTGTTTGACGACAGCAAAGAATACACCTACGTTGCCCAATCCGAGCTTTTGGACGCACAAGGCAACAACATCCTGAAAGGCGTCAACTTTACCGCCTCCCAAAAACAATACAGCCTCAACGGCGACAAAGTCGAAGTCCGCCTGAGCGCGCCCGAAACCAACGGACTGAAAATCGACAAAGTCTATACCTTTACCAAAGACAGCTACCTCGTCAACGTCCGTTTCGACATTACCAACACCAGCGGCAAGCCCGCCAACCTAAGCGCGGACTACCGCATCGTGCGCGACCACAGCCAACCCGAAGGCCAAGGCTACTTCACACGTTCCTACCTCGGCCCCGTCGTGTACACTCCTGAAGACAAATTCCAAAAAGTCAGCTTCTCCGACTTGGACGACGATGCCAAATCAGGCAAAAACGAAGCCGAATACGCCCGCAAAACCCAAACCGGCTGGCTCGGCATGATTGAACACCACTTCATGTCCACCTGGATCCTCCAACCCAAAGGCGGACAAAGCGTTTGTACCGCTGGCGACTGCCGTATCGACATCAAACGCCGCAATGACAACCTGTACAGCACCAGCGTCAGCGTGCCTTTAGCCGCCATCCAAAACGGCGCGAAATCTGAAGCATCCATCAACCTCTACGCCGGCCCGCAGACCACATCTGTTATCGCAAACATCGCCGACAACCTGCAACTGGCAAAAGACTACGGCAAAGTACACTGGTTCGCCTCCCCCCTATTCTGGCTCCTGAACCAACTGCACAACATCATCGGCAACTGGGGCTGGGCAATCGTCGTTTTGACTATCATCGTCAAAGCCGTACTCTACCCGCTGACCAACGCGTCCTACCGCTCGATGGCAAAAATGCGCGCCGCCGCACCCAAACTGCAAGCCATCAAAGAGAAATACGGCGACGACCGTATGGCGCAACAACAAGCGATGATGCAGCTTTACAAAGACGAAAAAATCAACCCGCTGGGCGGCTGTCTACCTATGTTGTTGCAAATCCCCGTCTTCATCGGCTTGTACTGGGCATTGTTCGCCTCCGTAGAATTGCGTCAGGCACCTTGGCTGGGCTGGATTACCGACCTTAGCCGCTCCGACCCCTACTACATCCTGCCTGTGATTATGGCGGTAACCATGTTTGCCCAAACATTCCTCAATCCGCCGCCGACCGACCCGATGCAGGCAAAAATGATGAAAATCATGCCGCTGGTTTTCTCAGCCATGTTCTTCTTCTTCCCTGCCGGTCTGGTATTGTACTGGGTAGTCAACAACCTCCTGACCATCACTCAGCAATGGCACATCAACCGCAGTATCGAAAAACAACGCGCCCAAGGCGAAGTCGTTTCTTGATAAAGGTTTAGGCAACACAAAGGCCGTCTGTTGTTCAGACGGCCTTTTTTATTTCCTCAAACAAATACAGTTTGAGATTGAATCCAATCCAGTTTTAAGCAGCATGCAACACAAAAATCGTCGGGCGTTTTTTCAAATTCGGCATTTCTTTTCTTTTTCGCCACTGCGCAATCGTCTGGCTGATGATTTCCTGTGTCGGCAAAGTCAAGTCCGTAGCCACACATAAGCGCGTTTCAGGATGCAGGTTTTCCACCGCATCAGACAACAAAGCATCATTGCGATACGGCGTTTCGATAAACAGCTGCGTTTCATTCTGCTGGCGCGAACGTTGCTCCAAAGCCTTCAAACTCTGAATCCGCTCGTTTTTTTCAGACGGCAAATAACCCTTAAATGCAAAGTTTTGCCCATTCGCACCCGAAGCCATCAGCGCCAGCAGCAGGCTGGACGGCCCGACCAAAGGCCGTACTTCAAAACCGTGTTTATGCGCCAATGCCACCAAATTCGCACCCGGATCAGCCACAGCCGGGCAACCCGCCTCACTGACAATGCCCATACTGCGCCCTTCTTGCAAAGGTTTCAGCAATTCCGGCAAAGTCTTCAAATCCGTGTGTTCATTCAACGTTTGCAGATTCAGCTCGCGGATAGGCGTAGTCACGCCCAAATGTTTCAAATGCGCACGCGCCGTTTTTTCCGCTTCCACAACAAAATCCGTCAGCCCGACAACCGCCTGTTGTTCATGCGGCAACAGGCACGGCGTGTCAGGCGTACCCAAAGGCGTAGGAATCAAATACAAAACAGGAGACATCATTCCCTCACTCGTCAGTTAAAAATGCCGTCTGAGCCTTTCAGACGGCATAAACAGGCAGTTACAAAACATCCACTCCCTCATTTTTCAAAAAATCGACCAGACGGAAAACCGGCAAACCGATTAAAGCATTCGGATCGCTGCTTTCAATCCGTTCGATCAACAATGCACCCAAATCCTCACTCTTCAACGCACACGAGCAATAAACCGCATCAGGCTCGCGCTCCAAATAGCGGAGTATATGCAGCTCGTCCAACTTCCTCATCACGACCACAGTCTTATCGATATGCTGCCGCATCCTACCCGTAACCGTATTTAGCAGAACGACCGCACTGTAAAACTCAATCTCCCTGCCGCTCAAATGCATCAACGTCTTTTGCGCATTAGCAAGGTTCATCGGCTTGCCCCACTGCCTGCCGTCGCACCACGCCACCTGGTCCGCACCGACAATCAACGCCTGGGGGAAACGTCCGGCCAACGACCTCGCCTTACCCTCAGCAAGGCGCAATGCCGTTTGAGGGGCAGACTCCCCCAGCATCGGCGTTTCGTCGAAATCAGGCGATACCGCCTGAAAATCAATACCGAGCCGCTCCATCTGTTCGCGCCGGAAAACCGAACTCGTACCCAAAATTAAAGGCAATGCCAAACCCATCCCATCCTCCTTGTAGTTGAAAATACACCCAAACGGGCGTTAAAATCCGAACATAAGCCGAAACTCGGATACCCGCCTCCGGTGCGTCATAACATTTTTCTTAAAAATATTGACGTTAGAACGTCTAAATTATATCATACCCCGTTTATGTCAGACCCTAATTTGATTGACCCAGAAGTTTTCGCCGCCGAAGGGCAGAACCTGCAAAGCAGCTTCCTGCTCGAAGAATTGGATGAACGCGTCAGTTCGCACGATTATCCGGCCGACAAACAGACACGCGTGTCGTTTACGCTGCAAGGCGGCCGCGACCGGTTGCAACGCCTGTTTCTCGACTTGAACGTCAAAGCCGATATGCCCCTGGTTTGCCAGCGTTGCATTACGCCCGTACCGTTTCTGCTCGACGAAACCAGCCGTATCGTCCTGTTTGCCGATGAAGGGGATTTGGACGAAGCCATGCTTGCCGATGAAGAATTGGAAGGCATGCTGCTCGAAAAAGAGCTTGACGTACAAACCCTGGTCGAAGACCAAATCCTGATGTCGCTCCCCTTCTCCCCTCGACACGAAGACTGCGGCGATAATGGGACACTGGAAGAAGTCAATCGGGACAAACCAAACCCCTTTGCTGTTTTAGCAGGTTTGAAAAGCAGTTAATTAGGACACAGTTTATTTATCTAGGAGCTTGAAATGGCCGTTCAACAAAACAAAAAATCCCCTTCCAAACGCGGTATGCACCGTTCACACGACGCGCTGACTGCGCCTTCACTGTCCGTTGACAGCGCAACCGGCGAAGTACACCGCCCACACCACATTTCTCCAAACGGCATGTACCGTGGCCGCAAAGTGGTAAAAGCCAAGGGCGAATAATCCCGTTCGACTGACTGAAAAAGCCAGAACATTGCCATGCAATTACTGGCTTTTTTTGTATTGGATGCAACATCCGTACAAACTTTCGCCATAGGTCAATATACAGAGACAAACCGTTCCGTATAATATCCCGTATTTTGAAAACATACCCGAAAGCACCAAGGAAATTCCGATGAAACAAAAAATCTGGTACACCTACGATGATATCCACCGCGTCATCAAAGCATTGGCAGAAAAAATCCGGAACTCCGGCGTCAAATACGACGCCATGATCGCTATCGGCGGCGGCGGCTTTATTCCTGCACGTATGCTGCGCTGTTTTCTGGAAATTCCTATCTACGCCGTAACCACCGCTTATTACGACAGCGACAACGAAGGACAGGTTACAGAAGAAGTCAAAAAAGTCCAATGGCTAGACCCCGTCCCCGAAGCCTTACGGGGTAAAAACGTCCTTGTTGTCGACGAAGTGGACGACAGCCGCGTTACCATGGAATTTTGCCTGACAGAGCTGCTCAAAGAAGACTTCGGCACCATCGGCGTCGCCGTACTGCACGAAAAAATTAAAGCCAAAGCAGGTAAAATCCCCGAAGGCATTCCCTATTTCAGCGGCATCACCGTAGACGACTGGTGGATTAACTATCCATGGGATGCACACGATATAGACGAACACAACCGCCTTGCCGAAAACAACCAAAACTGACCGCCTTCAGACGGCATATGCAAGCATATGCCGTCTGCAATCCACCCCGCTACCGCCGCAGACCGAAGACCTGCCGGAAACACCCACCGGAGAAACCCCTATGATTACATTGGCCGTAGATGCCATGGGCGGCGATCAAGGACTTGCCGTTACCGTACCCGGCGCAACCGCATTCCTCCAAGCACACCCCGATGTCCGCCTGATTATGACCGGCGACGAAGCACAGCTCCGCCAAGCCCTGAACGCAGCAGGCGCGCCGATGGAACTTATTGACATCTGCCATACCACCCAAGTTGTCGGCATGGATGAATCACCCCAGTCCGCCCTAAAGAACAAAAAAGACTCCTCTATGCGCGTTGCCATCAACCAAGTTAAAGAAGGCAAAGCCCAAGCCGCCGTATCCGCAGGCAACACGGGCGCGCTCATGGCAACCGCACGTTTCGTCCTCAAGACCATACCCGGCATCGAACGCCCCGCCATCGCCAAATTCCTCCCGTCCGACACCGACCATGTTACCCTTGCACTCGACCTTGGCGCGAACGTCGACTGCACCCCCGAACAGCTCGCCCAATTTGCCGTTATCGGCAGCGAACTCGTACATGCACTCCATCCTCAAAAAGGACAGCCGCGCATCGGGCTGGTCAACGTCGGCACAGAAGACATTAAAGGTACGGATACCGTCAAACAAACCTACAAACTGCTGCAAAACAGCAAACTCAACTTTATCGGCAACATCGAAAGCAACAGCATCCTCTACGGCGAAGCAGATGTCGTCGTCGCCGACGGCTTTGTCGGCAACGTCATGCTCAAAACCATCGAAGGCGCAGTCAAATTCATGAGCGGGGCCATCCGCCGCGAATTCCAAAGCAACCTGTTCAACAAACTTGCCGCCGTTGCCGCCCTACCCGCCCTCAAAGGGTTGAAAAACAAACTCGACCCGCGCAAATTCAACGGAGCCATCCTGCTCGGGCTGCGCGGCATCGTGATTAAAAGCCACGGCGGCACAGACGAAACCGGTTTCCGCTATGCCCTCGAAGAAGCCTACCATGAAGCCAAGTCTGCCAGCCTTTCCAAAATCGAACAAGGCGTAGCCGAACAGCTCGCCGCACTCGAAGCTGCCAAAGCCGTCCAAAACGAAATCGCCGCCGACTTGTAAAGAAACATACCCTATGCCGTCTGAAAACCAACCGTTTCAGACGGCATCTGCTTATCTTCGTCCCAACCCAATCATGGCAAGAAAAAACAAACCTAGACCTTTGCAAAATTCCCCCAAAATCCCCTAAATTACCACCAAGACATTTAGGGGATTTTCCATAAGTACCTTCTTCCGGCAAACCGCACAAGCCATGATCGCCAAACATATCGACCGTTTTCCACCATCATTATCAAGAACAGAGCGGGTTCCCCGTGTCTATCGACATTCTTGACAATGCCGAATAGCTGCCCAAACGGGTCTTCAAGCAAAAGTTAAAAGTATAAACAACGCTGTTGATTTCCACACCAAGCATTTAAAAGGCTACCTGAAAGCTAGCACAGCGGAGCTCCGCCAAGCTAAAATTCAGGTAGCCTTTTCTATTACTGCTGCCAGTATTTAGATAGATCTGACTAACTTTTTTCTCTGAAGATCATAAGAAATTTGTCGGATAGCTTTCAATTGTGCCAAAAGTTTCAAATTATGTTGATGGCTTCAGCCGACTATTTTATTACCAAAGTTTTAATACCAACTGGGCGAATGCCACTAAAATGGGTTCACCATTCAGGTTGTAGTTATCTTTGCTACTAGCCCCGTTTTTTGGTTTTAATTTATCCCGATCAATGACCCATATATCGCGAGAGGTCCCACCAAATTTTGGTTTTAATTCCCGACCATCGAAAAGCCAAGTATCCTTTGATGTGCCACCAATTTTAGGTTTTATTTCCCTACCGTCGAAAACCCAGGTTTCCCTGGATGTTGCGCCACTTTTCGGTTTCAACTCCCTACCATTGCATACCCAATCACGGGGTAAAGTAATATCAGGCATGATTTGCTCCTATGTGTTGAGAAATGGAAAAAGCAGAGAAAATTCAGTAAATTATATGGTCAGTTAAAACAGAAGGCAACAATCATTTCAGGCTTTTGATAGAACGGTTCTGCGAGACTATACTAGCAAAAACAGGGCTTATATCAGGCATATTGCTACCGAACAATCATCATGGAATGGAAACCGTTTTACTGCTCGGCGTAAAGCTTCCAGCTTATCAGACAATGAATGGTAAGCATTCCATAATTCTTCTAAGCGGTTATGGGCTAGTGCATCATGTAGACCATCGGAACAGACGAGAACTGCCTCACCTTTTTGCAAGGTAAGAGAGTTGGTAAATATTTTAAAATGCTTTTCTTCATAATCTGCTACCAGGCAATGTGCTAGGGCATAGTAAATACCAGCATATTCCGTGTCTGGCTGCGCTTCTCCCTGTTCAATTAAATCGGCTAACACTGTGTGATCATGACTCAGTTGCCGCCAGCGGCCATGAGAGGATATATGGTAAATACGGCTATCGCCGACATTACAGATACGGCATAAACCGTTTGCTTCGACTATTGCCGAAGCAAAGGTAGAGGCCGAACCGAAATATCTGTCGGCTAACGTGTCGCAGAAGCTGTCATGCAAGTTCCGTAGGAAACGGCCTTCGGCATCGCCTTCGCGAGCAAAGGCTTCCATCCAAAACCGACTGGCCAAATGCGGGGCTGGGCTGCTGAATACACCATCAGCTACGGCCAGCCGTACGGTGCCGGCTACTTCAGATAAACTGGTTTTGTGCAGTTTTACCTGTCGAACTGCCGTACCGTCAAACAAGGCATCTTGATTTCGAGTTTTACCGGCTCCGGCCATTTGAAAATAGGCGATCTGAAACATGTGGATCCTTGCAGTCTAGCCCTTTCCTTTCTATTGAACTAATAAGAGCATTTCTTAGGTTTGGGTGACTCTAGTGGTACATCCTTGTGGGAGCATGTTTTCTGTTTTTGTTGGGTTTGTGGCGGGTTCTTAGGAGTCCCATTTTTCCCGAGCGGAATTTTTTCTTTATCCAATATCATATTGAAGAAAGCAATGAATGCATCTTTATATTCGCTATTGGAATTCGAGCGGTGCCCTCGGTTAGGAATGATATTGAGCAATTCTTTGGGCAGTCGGATTTCATATTTATCTCCTCTGCCGAAATACCAAAATTTTTTACCCAATAGTACATTTTTCCCTGTCAAAACATCTGAATTAAATTCGCTTTGACCATGCCCAGACCATGACGGCAGTGGTTCATAACTCTCAAATCTTTCTTCTACCCATATGCAATCTCCTGCTTCGTTTTTATTTTTTGGAATTTTCCCGTTTAAGGATTTATCGGTCTCGCAGCGTGCAACATATTCTGGCCATGTTAAAACCTCATCAACCTGCATACAGTAGATGATACGATCCTGATCTTTAAGGCAATCCAAACCAACAATGATATCTCCTACTTTGGCTGTCCGCCGGATCACCGGTTTACAAATGGCTAAGGTGCATGTATCAAAATCAGGGTTTGGTGCAGTGCCGAAATCGTAGGCGACTTTGTAGGTGTAGAAACGATTGCTACTGCTCAGTTTTAATTTCATGATTAACTCCTTGCACTGTTAGACGTGGTTTTTAATAATGTTGGTAAGCCAGTTTTCCAGCTGGGGATAATATATACTGTCTATGACAAATTCTTGCCCCCGTTTGGCACTATGAAGCACAATACTTTGGGAATCGTCTGAATATTCCCAACAATCCAAGTTCGAATGGTACGATAGGGCATGGCCATCAACTGGATAAAACCATTTCGGCAATTGCCAAACGCTACGCCCCATTCCATTTTTTGTTAATTGTAAAGCAGGAGAAAAAGACGGGAATACTCCGCCACCAAATGGAGTCGTATCAGAATATACCGATTTGTTCTTAGCAAGATAAACTGTATTGCTAGGATGTGTGTAGTCTGCCTGATTAAAATGAGGGTGATCGATTAGCCATGGGTATGTTGATAATGCCTGTTCTCTATCTTTAATAGTGTTGAAAATTTCCCCTATTTCAAGCCAACCAAACATAACTTGGATATCAGGAGCAGCTTTTTTATATTGCCACCGTCCGGTTGCAGATTGTTCTACCTCTTTAAACCAGCCAAAAAATAGGAACACATCACCTATACCCACCTGATGGTTACTTAAATGAGTTTGTGCAGCATTTACCTGCCCAAATGCAGGTCACCAATTAGAAGGAGTCTGTCGAGGATGTCGGCTAAGCTCCGGATCTAAATGGATGTGTTTCGGGGCCTTTCCTCCAGATAAGTCATCAACCATTTGATGAAGATCGATGCCGTCCAAATAAACATCATGTAAGGTTTTCTTATCATACGGGTTAGCTGGTATAGGCAGGGAAATCATTCTTCCATCAGGTAGGATGGGGCTTGGTATACCTCCTGCTGAACTGTCAAAACCTTTTCGTGAGAAAATAAGTTTCATGGTTTCTCCTTTTATCCTTGTTGATAGATTAAGGGGCTATGGAAAATAGATTTGAAAAAATCGTTAAGGATATTTTTAGTTTTGCCCAATTTGTTTCCGAAACGGGAAATGAGATTCCCAACCAATCCTCTCGTTATTACGATTGCTGGTGGGAATTGGAAGTCTTGAATGCCTCTGCATTGGAAGATTGGGAAACATCAGGAAAGCCTGAAAATAGGAGTAATGGACAGAAAAATATTAGACTGAAGCGTTACAGTCAGTCAAGAATCTATTTGCCGAAGAAGTTCCTGAAAATAATATAGTTTGCGATATTTCTCATTTTTTGCATTTTGCCGATCGGGCAGAAGCCGACATTCCCAATCAATCACGTTTATATGCCGAATATTGGTGTGAAATGGAAATGTTCAAAATGTCGGTTTTAGAAGATTGGGAACACTCGGGAAAGCCGTTAGATTGGGAAAAATGGCAAAGGCAATATCGATCTGAAGCATTTGAATTAGTTAAAAATTCGAATCAAAACAAGCGTAAACCGGATTAAAAACCCAACAATCAAAATGCCGTCTGAAGCAGGTTTGGTTTTCAGACGGCATTTCCTTCGCTTAAAACAGCGTATCGGCAACCCCGCCCTGCCTGTCCACGGCAATCTGCATCTGAAAACCATCTGTATCCCAAACCACACCCCCATCCCTGTTTCCGTCATTTGCACCCTGTCCGTATTGGGCAATCATCTGTTTTTCGCTTACAATAGCCGAATCTGAACCAACTCTCCAAAAAGGCCGTTCCCATGCAGTATGCCAAAATTTCCGGCACGGGCAGCTATCTTCCTGCCAACCGCGTCAGCAATGACGACCTTGCCCAAAAGGTAGATACCTCTGACGAGTGGATTACCGCGCGTACGGGCATTAAGTTCCGCCATATTGCAGCCGAAAACGAGAAAACCAGCGACCTTGCAGCCGAAGCGGCCCGTCGCACCCTGGATGCTGCCGGGTTGGACAGCGGCGAAATCGATTTGATTATTGTGGCAACGGCAACGCCGGATATGCAGTTTCCGTCTACTGCAACCATCGTGCAGCAAAAACTGGGGATAGACAACGGCTGCCCCGCCTTCGACGTACAGGCAGTGTGTGCGGGATTTATGTACGCGCTGACTACGGCAAACGCCTACATTCAAAGCGGCATGGCGAAAAACGCACTGGTCATCGGTGCGGAAACCTTCAGCCGCATCGTCGATTGGAACGACCGTACAACCTGCGTATTGTTCGGCGACGGTGCGGGCGCGGTGGTTTTAAGCGCGTCGGACAAACCGGGCATCATCCACGGCAAGCTGAAGGCAGACGGCAACTACCTGAACCTGCTCAATGCGCCCGGACAAATCGCCGACGGAAAAATCTGCGGATCGCCTTATATCACTATGGACGGACCGGGCGTATTCAAATTCGCCGTCAAAATGCTGGCAAAAATCGCCGATGAAGTTATCGGCGAAGCCGGTTATACCGCCGAACAAATCGACTGGATTGTTCCCCATCAGGCAAACCGCCGCATTATCGAATCTACCGCGAAACATTTGGGGCTGAGTATGGACAAAGTCATCCTGACCGTCCAAGACCACGGCAACACGTCCGCCGCCTCGATTCCGCTGGCTTTGGATACGGGCATCCGCAGCGGACAAATCAAACGCGGTCAAAATCTGCTGCTCGAAGGCATCGGTGGCGGTTTCGCGTGGGGTGCGGTATTGATGGAATATTAACCTGATGCCGTCTGAAACAGGTTTTCAGACGGCATTTCCCTTACCATGAAGCGGCCAACCCTCCTCAAACCGATTGCGTGTGCGGCATTCTTACCTGTCGTCTTGATGTTTTTCCCCATATTGGGTGTGTGTTACTCAATATTATCCCTCTACACGTTTGCACTTTACGGCATAGACAAAAGGCGTGCCGTACAGGGAAAGTACCGCATTCCCGAATACCGCCTGCTCCTGCCCGCATTGCTCGGCGGCTGGGCGGGCGCGTATTTCGGCAGCATGACCTTCAGACATAAGACAGCGAAAAAGCGTTTTGCATTCATGCTTCTCCTGACTGTTACAGGCAATGTCCTGGCAACCTTCATCCTGATTTATTATTTTGTCCCGCCTGAATTTTTCGTAAAACTCGGGCAGAATACCTGATTATCCAACCAAATAAAGGAATACCATGTCTTTTGCATTCTTCTTTCCCGGACAAGGTTCTCAAAGCCTCGGCATGATGAACGGCTTTACAGGGCAGACCGTCGTCAAAAACACATTTGACGAAGCATCCGCCATATTGGGTCAAGACTTGTGGGCGATGATTAACGGTAGCGATTCCGAAATCATCGGACAAACCGTCAATACCCAACCCATCATGCTCGCCGCCGGCGTTGCCGTTTACCGCGCCTATTTGGAAGCGGGAGGCAAAACGCCTGCCGCCGTTGCCGGACACAGTCTCGGCGAATATACCGCGCTTGTCGCCGCCGGCGCATTGGATTTTGCAGACGCCGTCAAACTCGTGCGCCTACGCGCCGAACTGATGCAGTCTGCCGTACCGCAAGGCGTGGGCGCAATGGCGGCAATTTTGGGTTTGGAAGATGAACAGGTAAGGCAGATTTGCACCGAATCCGCACAGGATGAAGTGGTTGAAGCTGTCAACTTCAACTCGCCCGGACAAGTCGTGATTGCAGGCAATGCCGCCGCCGTCGAGCGCGCCATGACCGCCGCCAAAGAAGCCGGTGCCAAACGCGCCCTGCCGCTGCCCGTGTCCGTACCTTCCCATTGCAGCCTCATGAAGCCTGCCGCCGAAAAACTTGCCGAGGCCCTGAAATCGGTTGTAATCAAACAGCCGCAAATCCGCGTTATCCACAATGCCGACGTTGCCGCCTACGATGATGCCGACAAAATCAAAGACGCGCTCGTCCGCCAGCTTTACAGCCCCGTACGCTGGACGGAAACCGTTAACGCCCTTGTTTCAGACGGCATCACCGAATCCGCCGAATGCGGTCCGGGCAAAGTTTTGGCAGGTCTGGCAAAACGCATCAACAAGGCCGCCGCGTGCAGCGCACTGACCGATGCCGGACAGATTGCCGCCTTTATAGAAGCACACTGACTTCGTTCCGCAAAAAGCAGCCTGCACGCCTCAGGCTGCTTTTCACATCCGAACGGCAAACAGCCGCATATTTGCGCTATAATCGATGACGACCAAACCACCGACAGCGGATACCATTACAGTTTCCGCCCCACCGACATGATAGAAAAACTGACTTTCGGACTGTTCAAACAAGAAGACGCCCGTAACTTCATGCGCCTGACGGCATATATCCGCCCCTACAAAATCCGCATTGTTGCCGCGCTGATTGCCATCTTCGGCGTTGCCGCCACCGAAAGCTATCTTGCCGCCTTCATCGCCCCCCTGGTCAACCAAGGTTTTGCCGCACCCGCCGCGCCGCCCGAACTGTCTGCCGCCTCCGGTATCCTCTCCACCCTGCAAAACTGGCGCGAACAGTTTACCTACATGATTTGGGGAACGGAAAACAAAATCTGGACCGTCCCCCTCTTTCTCATCACCCTCGTCATCATCAGAGGAATCTGCCGCTTCGTCAGCACCTATTTCATGACCTGGGTTTCCGTCATGGCGATCAGCTGCATCCGTAAAGACATGTTCGCCAAAATGCTGACCCTCTCCTCACGCTACCATCAGGAAACCCCGTCAGGCACGGTACTGATGAATATGCTCAACCTGACCGAACAGGCAATCAGCAACGCCAGCAGCGTCTTCATCGTCCTGACCCGCGACACCATGATCGTCATCGGACTGACCATCGTCCTACTTTACCTCAACTGGCAGCTCAGCCTCATCGTCGTCCTCATGTTCCCCCTGCTGTCCATGCTGTCGCGTTACTACCGCAACCGCCTGAAACATGTCATTGCCGACTCGCAAAAAAGCATAGGCACGATGAACAACGTTATTGCCGAGGTTCATCAGGGACACCGCGTCGTCAAGCTCTTCGGCGGACAAAAACAGGCCGCAAACCGCTTTGACGCCATCAACAGCACCATTGTCCGGCTCAGCAAAAAAATCACGCAGGCAACGGCGGCACGCTCACCGTTCAGCGAATTCATCGCCTCCTCCGCGCTCGCCGTCGTCATCTTCACCGCCCTGTGGCAAAGCCAAAAAGGCTACACCACCATCGGCGAATTTATGGCATTCATCGTCGCCATGCTGCAAATGCTCTCCCCTATCAAAAGCCTTGCCAACGTCAGCATCCCCATGCAGACTATGTTCCTTGCCGCCGACGGCGTATGCGGGTTTCTCGATACCCCACCGGAACAGGACAAAGGTACACTGACGCCGCAACACATCAAAGGTAGCCTCAGCTTCCGCAATATCGACGTCGAATACCGTTCAGACGGCATCAAAGCCCTCGACAACTTCAATTTGGACATCAGGCAAGGAGAGCGTATCGCCCTTGTCGGACGTTCCGGCAGCGGCAAATCCACCGTCGTCAACCTGTTGCCCCGCTTTGTCGAACCGTCTGCCGGCAATATATGCATAGACGGCACCGACATCGCCGACATCAAACTCGATTACCTGCGCGCCCAATTTGCCCTTGTCTCCCAAGACGTATTCCTGTTTGACGACACCCTGTTTGAAAACGTCCGCTACAGCCGTCCCGATGCAAGCGAATCCGAAGTCCTGTCCGCCCTCCAAGCCGCCAACCTGCAAAGCCTGATTGACAGTTCCCCGCTCGGACTGCACCAGCACATCGGGGCGAACGGCAGCAAACTTTCCGGCGGCCAACGGCAACGCGTCGCCATCGCCCGCGCCGTTTTGAAAGACGCACCGATACTGCTTCTTGACGAAGCCACCAGCGCACTGGACAACGAATCCGAACGCCTCGTCCAACAGGCACTCGAACGCCTGATGGAAAACCGTACCAGCATCATCGTCGCCCACCGCCTGACCACCATCGAATCCGCCGACCGCATCATCGTCATGGACGGCGGCAAAATCATCGAACAAGGCACACACGATCAACTCATGTCCCAAAACGGCTACTACACCATGCTGAGGAACATCTCCGGAAAAGATACCGCCGCCTTTCAGACGGCATAAACACTCCAATCTCCGCGAGGTTGGCTAAAATTGAAACCACCGAAAAAGGAACAATAATGAAATATACCCTATTGACTATTACAGGTGCATTTTTCCTGCTTAGTGCCTGCTCCAGCAGCACCTACATCAAAACCGGCAAGCCTGAAGACATTGCCCAAATCAAACATATTTGCATCATTCCAAACAGCAAAAGCACCCCTGCCACCTATCATCAAAATTTGGCAGCGTCCCTTAGTGCAAAAGGTATCAGCAGCGAAACCGTTACCTTGGGCGATAGCCGCCTATATACACCCGAATGCAAATACAATCTACGCTACCACTCAACCGGCAACACCAAACAAATAAAGAAAATCGCCGTACTGATACGCACGCCACAATACGAAGTCAGACGTGTCAAATACACCATCAAAAATTCCAACGACACCATCGACCAACAGACCGATGCCGTCGTCAACCTCCTCTTAGCCCACTGATTTTGTTCAGACGGCATTTTTCAAACACCACCCATTGAAAACACAATGATGACCCAAGACAAAATCCTCATCCTCGACTTCGGTTCGCAAGTTACTCAGCTTATCGCCCGACGCGTGCGCGAAGCTCATGTTTACTGCGAGCTGCATTCCTTCGACATGCCTTTGGACGAAATCAAAGCCTTCAATCCGAAAGGCATCATCCTCTCCGGCGGCCCTAATTCCGTTTACGAATCCGACTATCAAGCCGATACCGGTATTTTTGATTTGTGCATTCCGGTTTTGGGCATTTGCTACGGCATGCAATTTATGGCGCACCACTTGGGCGGCGAAGTGCAGCCCGGCAACCAACGCGAATTCGGCTACGCGCAAGTTAAAACCATCGACAGCGAGCTGACACGCGGCATTCAAGACGATGCACCAAACACACTCGACGTATGGATGAGCCACGGCGATAAAGTGTCCAAACTGCCTACCGGTTTCTCCATCATCGGCGATACCCCGTCTTGCCCGATTGCCATGATGGAAAACGCTGAGAAACAATTCTACGGCATCCAATTCCACCCCGAAGTGACCCACACCAAACAAGGCCGTGCGTTGTTAAACCGCTTTGTCTTGGATATTTGCGGCGCACAACCGAGCTGGACGATGCCGAACTACATCGAAGAAGCCGTTGCCAAAATCCGCGAACAGGCCGGCAGCGACGAAGTGATTTTAGGTCTGTCCGGCGGCGTGGACTCTTCTGTAGCGGCCGCGCTGATTCACCGCGCCATCGGCGACCAACTGACCTGCGTGTTTGTTGACCATGGTCTGTTGCGCTTGAACGAAGGCAAAATGGTGATGGATATGTTCGCCCGCAACTTGGGTGTGAAAGTGATTCACGTCGATGCCGAAGAGCAATTCATGGCGAAACTCGCCGGCGTTACCGATCCCGAGAAAAAACGCAAAATCATCGGCGCAGAATTTATCGAAGTATTTGATGCCGAAGAGAAAAAACTCACCAACGCCAAATGGCTGGCGCAAGGCACGATTTACCCTGACGTAATCGAATCCGCAGGTGCAAAAACCAAAAAAGCCCACGCCATCAAATCGCACCACAACGTCGGCGGCCTGCCTGAAAACATGAAGCTCAAGCTGCTTGAGCCGTTGCGTGATTTGTTCAAAGACGAAGTACGCGAATTGGGCGTCGCTTTGGGTCTACCTCGCGAAATGGTATACCGTCATCCGTTCCCGGGCCCGGGTCTTGGCGTGCGCATCTTGGGCGAAGTAAAAAAAGAATACGCCGACTTGCTCCGTCAAGCAGACGATATTTTCATTCAAGAATTGCGCAATACTACCGATGAAAACGGCACATCTTGGTACGACCTGACCAGCCAAGCCTTTGCCGTATTCCTGCCCGTAAAATCCGTCGGCGTAATGGGCGACGGGCGCACTTACGACTACGTCGTCGCGCTGCGCGCAGTCATCACCAGCGACTTCATGACCGCACACTGGGCAGAACTGCCATACTCACTGCTCGGACGCGTGTCCAACCGCATCATCAACGAAGTCAAAAGCATCAACCGCGTGGTTTACGATGTGAGCGGCAAACCGCCTGCCACGATTGAATGGGAATAAACGACCGACTGTGCTGTTCAATACGGCACAGTCCTTTGGTTATCGGAAAAAAGGAAAAGACATGAGTACACAAGATTTAAGCGGCAAAGTCGCATTGGTAACAGGCGCATCGCGCGGTATCGGTGCAGCGATTGCCGATACGCTGGCGGCAGCCGGTGCCAAAGTCATCGGTACGGCGACCAGCGAGAGCGGTGCGGCGGCGATTAGAGAGCGGTTGGCGCAATGGGGCGGTGAAGGCCGTGCATTGGATTCCGCCGAACCCGAAACCATCGAAAGCCTGATTGCCGACATCGAAAAAGCGTTCGGCAAGCTGGATATTCTGGTCAACAACGCCGGCATCACCCGCGACAATCTCCTGATGCGCATGAAAGAAGAAGAGTGGGACGACATCATGCAGGTCAACCTCAAATCCGTGTTCCGCGCTTCTAAAGCCGTCTTACGCGGCATGATGAAGCAGCGCGCCGGCCGTATCATCAACATCACATCCGTCGTCGGCGTGATGGGCAATGCCGGTCAAACCAACTATGCCGCGGCAAAAGCAGGCTTAATCGGTTTCTCCAAATCCATGGCGCGCGAAGTCGGCAGCCGCGGCATTACCGTCAACTGCGTCGCCCCCGGCTTTATCGATACCGACATGACCCGCGCCCTGCCGGAAGAAACCCGCAAAACCTTTGAAGCGCAAACTTCGTTGGGCAAATTCGGTGAAGCGCAAGATATTGCCGATGCAGTCCTGTTCTTGGCTTCCAATCAGGCAAAATACATTACCGGTCAAACGCTGCACGTCAACGGCGGCATGTTGATGCCCTGACGGACAGGCTTTTTAACCATGCCGTCTGAAACCTTTTCAGACGGCATTTGCATTCTCAGGCAAAATGAACACTCACCACTCCCTGCCCTGCCCATGCGGTTCAGACACGGACTATACCGGCTGCTGCCAACCGCTTCATCTGCGCCATATCCTGCCGGCGACAGCCGAAACGCTCATGCGCTCCCGATACAGCGCTTACGTCCTGCACATCATCGACTACATCGTTGCCACCACCGTTCCGGCACAACAAGCATTCCTCAATGCCGCCGAACTGATGCAATGGAGTATAGAAACCGAATGGCTGGGCTTGAACGTCATCTCGCACAAGAGACTCGGCAAAGACCACGCCCAAGTTGAATTTAAAGCCTACTTCCAAGACGGGGAAAACCGAGCAGTGCATCACGAGCTGTCGGCATTCGTGAAAATAGCGGAGCAATGGTATTTCATCGATCCGACCGTTCCGCTGCCTACCATGAAACAGCCCTGCATTTGCGGTTCCGAAAAGAAATTCAAAGCCTGCTGTGGGAAATATCTGAGACCGAACGTATAAAAATGCCGTCTAAATGTTCAGACGGCATTTTCAATATAAAAAAAACCATTCATACCAAGGGTAAGTATGAATGGTCAATACATTGCGGGAAAACGTCTTACTTGCTGCACTGCCGAAAAGGGAGAAACGACAGTGTTAACCAGCAAAAGCATTGTACCTTTATTAATGTTAAGAAACATTAATTTTGAAAATATATTAACAAATATGTCTGGAACCTACTGATTTTCCCTTATCCACCTGACCCAGCGTTCAAATAAATTAGGTTCGAGCGCCGCAATAACCGAACGTTTGAACACATGCTGTCCGCTCCAGAATTCATCGCCTTCCAAAGTCGTCAGCCTGCCGCCCGCCTCCTCGAAAATCAACGCACCCGCAACATAGTCCCACAGCTTCTGCCCGCCATGAACATAAACATCGTAACGTCCGCAAGCCAGATAACACCAGTCCAGCGTACTGCTGCCCATACTTCGTATCGTTCCAAAAGGCGCAAGCGTACTCATACGGCTGGAAAGCTTTCCGGAACGGAGATATTTGATTTCCACACCCGCGATTGCCTCATTCAACTTCTTATCCACGAGACGCAAAGGCAGGCGTGTCCCATTAAGAAACGCACCCTGCCCCCGTTCGGCATAAAAACATTCCCCGCTGACCGGATTGTAAATCACACCCAACTCCGCATGCCCGTTGCGGATAAACGCCACCGATACGGCAAAATGCGGCAGCCCGTTGACAAAATTGTTCGTCCCGTCTATCGGATCGACAACCCAAAGCCCCTTTTCTCTGGAATATTCCGCCCACAAAGCAAACTGTTCCTGCACCGTCATTTCTTCGCCCAACATCGGACTGTCGATTAAAAGCGGCAACGCGGCAGCAAAAGCCGTCTGTGCGGCAAGATCGGCCTCACTGAGCACGGAACCGTCCTCCTTACGGTGGGAGGGCGTATTCAAAAAACGCGGCATTACCTCGGTTTGGGCAATATGGCGCACAACTTTCTGCAAACGGTGTAACACTTCCTATCCTTATATTTTGAGGTTACGGCGCACAAACGTATAATTGCCGTTTAAAATCCGCCGTACCCGGAAACAGCCGTACGGCACAACATTATCTCCACCCCTGAAAACCATGTCCCGATTCTACCTGCCTGAAAACCTCTCCGTCAGACAAACCGTCAACCTACCCGACAACATCATCCGCCACCTCAACGTCCTGCGCATCCGCACCGGTACGGAAATCATCCTGTTTGACGGCAAAGGCAAGGCACACGCCGCACGGCTGACCGTCTTGGAAAAACGCCGCGCCGAGGCCGAGATTCTACGCGAAGAAACGGCCGATACAGAATCCCCGCTGCACATCACACTTATCCAATCCATATCTTCCGGCGAACGCATGGACTTTACCCTGCAAAAAAGCGTCGAACTCGGCATAACCGCCATACAACCCGTCATCAGCGAACGTTGCATCGTCCGCCTCAACGGGGAGCGTGCCGACAAACGCCTCGCACGGTGGCAGGAAATCGTCATTTCCGCCTGCGAGCAAAGCGGCAGGAACACTGTACCGCCCGTACTGCCCATCACCACTTATCGTGAATCCCTCAGGCAAATACCTTCCGAAAGCACCAGGCTGATTATGAGCATCAACCGCGCCTGCAAACTTGCCGACATCCGCCCACAATCCGGTTCCATCGTCTTTATGGTCGGCCCCGAAGGCGGCTGGACGGAACAAGAAGAGCAATATGCATTTGATGCCGGCTTTCAGGCAGTCACACTCGGCAAACGGATTTTACGCACAGAAACCGCCGCCCTTGCCGCCCTTGCCGCCATGCAGACACTGTGGGGCGACTTTTCATAAGGCTGCATATTCCCTTACAGAAAATGCCGTCTGAAACCTGTTCGGACGGCACTTCATTATATAGCGAATCAAAATGAGAAAAAACCAATTACCGCCTCTCCGTAACGGAAATACAGATTGCCCCTCCATCATTCCCGAGCACCAAATCCCTATGCCCACACACCATATGACACACCGTAAGGCATGACGATATAAAAAATTCTTGTTGGCATTTACCGCACCGCCGCAGCCTATTCGAACGGTATAACCGACCTGCCGTAATCTCTCTCAAGCTCCGCCTGTCTTTGGCGCTCTGCTTTCTTTTTCTTTTCCCTGTCAAATTTACCCCAGGCACGCCTAACATTAAAAAACAGCTTCAACAAACGGCAATGTTTCCTTCCCTTTTCCCTGCTTTCTTCCAAATCACTGCCCAGACGGCTGATCTGACGGTTATACATCGAAAAATGCAGCTCTTGGGCGCATAAGGCCGGACTGACCTGATAAACAGGCATCCCCTCCTTATCAAAAAAATAAGTAAACATCATCCAATCTACCGCTTTAATCCGCTCTGCCGGCAAAACGGCAAACCTTTCCAAGAAAAACCGCATCGCCTCACGGGAAATAATATAACCTGCCGTCCCCCAATGCTCACTTTCCAATAATGGGAAATGTCTGCCTTCATAATCAGGAACCCCACACGGCCTGGCGATGACTTTTATAAACATCGTTTCCAAACGGACGATAAAGGCGGAATCCGGGTCAAACCGCTCTTTTAGCCAGCCGTCTTCGGCAAGGAATTTCTCCGCCCCTTCGCCGAGTAAGACATCATCCTCAAATACGGCAATATACGGTACGCCTTCGTCCAGCGCCTGCTTCCACAATACGACGTGGCTCATGAAACAGGCTTTTTCCACACCGCTCAACAGGTTGTGCCGAACCAAACCGGGAACCAACTCGCCCATCGCCTGTTCTAGTGCTTCAGACGGCATCAGTGCATCGAAAAACTGAAACGGAATGTCGTGCCTGCCGAAGGTATCGGCAATGTGCGTCCTGCGCTCTTTGGCAGAAGCTAGGCTGATAACATAATTTCTCATCAGAACCTCCCTTAAAACCGGAACCGTCCCGTTCACAATAAACACATCAAAAAAATTTTTGAATCAGAAACACATATAGCTTTGGTTTTACACCGGGATATTTATCGGAACGGTATGATAACCGCCTCACTCATTTTCTTTCTTTCCTCCCGTTTTTTCTTTTCCCTGCTGATTTTTGTCAATGCATGAATCAATCGCTCTTTCAGTGTCCTGTCTTTATGTGTTTGAGAAATATTTTGTTTTTGGATTTTACTTCGCTCATCTTCCAATAAACTACCCAACACGCTGCTTTTATTATGAAACTTAGTGTAATGCAATTCTTGGGCGCATAAGGCCGGACTGACCTGATAAACAGGCATCCCCTCCTTATCGAAAAAATCACTGAACATCATTAGGTCGATAGGTTTTATCTGTTCCGGCTGCAACATTGCGAAATGTTGCAAGAAAAACCGCATCGCCTCACGGGAAATAATATAACCTGCCGTCCCCCAATGCTCACTTTCCAATAATGGGAAATGTCTGCCTTCATAATCAGGAACCCCACACGGCCTGGCGATGACTTTTATAAACATCGTTTCCAAACGGACGATAAAGGCGGAATCCGGGTCAAACCGCTCTTTTAGCCAGCCGTCTTCGGCAAGGAATTTCTCCGCCCCTTCGCCGAGTAAGACATCATCCTCAAATACGGCAATATACGGTACGCCTTCGTCCAGCGCCTGCTTCCACAATACAACGTGGCTCATGAAACAGGCTTTTTCCACACTGCTCAACAGGTTGTGCCGAACCAAACCGGGAACCAACTCGCCCATCGCCTGTTCCAGTGCTTCAGACGGCATCAGTGCGTCGAAAAACTGAAACGGAATGTCGTGCCTACCGAAAGTATCGGCAATATGCGCCCTGCGCTCTTTGGCGGAAGCAAGGCTGATAATACGGTTTTCCATTAAATCTTCCTGTTCCTTATCTATCGGACTACCGAACCTGCGGTTCTCAACGGTTTTTCAACAACCGGCGTAAAATGCTGAAGTATTGCCTCATGGTAAACAGCCGCCTCATCTTGCCGTCTGCCGCAAAATCCAGCCATGCATTTGAAGGTGGCGTATCTGTCCATTTGAAACATTGATACAAGAAATGGCGTACCCGCTCAAAATCATCTTCCGGCAAATCCTTCTCCAGCAATTCGTACGCTACTGCTTTTGTTTGGCGGTATTCAAGACTGTCAAACCTGGTTTTAAAACCTATAGACTGCAAGAAATCGTTTCTGATGGTTTTTTGAATGCCTTGAGCGGTTTCGTGCTGACGCGTGCTGTATTTGGATGAAACCTGATTGGCATGGAAGCGATATTTGACCAAAGCTTCGGGATAATAAGCAAGCCTGCCCAGTTTGCTGACTTCGTACCAAAATTTGTAATCTTCCGCCCAATCGCATTCGGTATCGTAACGCAAGCCTCCCTCAATGACACTGCGCCTCATAATCATGGTGTTGTTGTGTATAGGGTTTCCGAAAGGAAAAACGGCAGCGATGTCTTCATGCCGGGTCGGTTTATCCCAAATTGCACCGTGCCTGTGATACCGTGCCAGCCGGTTACCGTCGCCTTCTTCCGACAAAACTTCCAACCACGCACCCATGGCAATGATGTCCCGGTCTTTCTCCATGGCACTTACAATCTTTTCAATCCAATCGGGAGAGGCAATATCGTCGGCGTCTGTGCGTGCAATGTATTCCCCTTTCCCCGACTTGATAATTTCTTCCAGCCCGGTATTTAAAGAGGGAATCAAACCTGAATTTTGAGCTTGTGCAAGAATTCTGATACGGCTGTCCCGTTTTTGAAAATCTTTGGCAATCGCAAGCGTACCGTCCGTCGAACCGTCATCAACAATAAAAATTTCCAAATTCCGCCAAGTCTGCCGAACTACGGCATCCAGTGCTTGTGCAAAGTATTTTTCTACGTTATAGGCACAGATTAAAACGCTGACTAGGGGCTGCAATTTATCCTCCCGATAATTTGATGCCGTCTGAAAGCTTCAGACGGCATTTGGACTATACAACGGTTACTCGCTCAAGAGCGCGATATCCGCTACTGCGTTCATCTGCTCTGCCAAACGGTTCAGTAGGTTCAGGCGGTTTTGTTTTACGACGGGGTCTTCCGCCATCACCATCACGCCGTCGAAGAAGGCATCGACTTGCGGCTTGACGGAAGCCAGTTCTGATAAGGCCGTCTGAAAATTGCCTTCAGCAACGGCGGCGGCAATTTTCGGCTGCAAGCCTTGCGCGGCGGCATACAGGGCTTTTTCTTCGTCCTGTTGCAACAGGCTTTCATTAACCGCGCCCAACTCGGCATCGGCTTTTTTCAGCAGGTTTTGCACGCGTTTGTTGACTGCGGCCAATGCGGCGGCTTCGGGCAGCTGTTTGAACGCGGCAACGGCCTGCAGTTTGGCCACTACGTCATCCAAACGGCGCGGCTGTTTCGCCAATACTGCGGCAACGATGTCTTGCGGATAATCGTTTTGCAACAACACGGCCAAACGCGCCTGCATGAAGTCGGCGGTTTCAGACGGCGTTTTTTCGTTGAGCAAACCTTTGGGGAAGCTGTCGAAGGTCGTCTGAATCAGCTCGTTTACGTCCAAGCCATACTGCATCAGCATCCGCAGAATACCCAAGGCGGCGCGACGCAGGGCGTAGGGGTCTTTGTCGCCGGTCGGAATCAGACCGATGCCCCAAATGCCGACCAAGATTTCCAGTTTGTCGGCCAAAGCAACGGCGGTTGCCACTTTGCCGTTCGGCAGGTTGTCGCCGGCAAAACGTGGTTGGTAGTGTTGCTCGATGGCTTCGGCGATTTCTTCGGTTTCGCCGTCCAAGCGAGCATAGTATTTGCCCATGGTGCCTTGCAGTTCGGGGAACTCGCCGACCATTTCGGTTACCAAGTCGGCTTTGGCCAAACGTGCGGCGCGCTCGGCTGCGGCGGCATCCGCGCCCAATGCTTTGGCGATATGGGCGGCAATGCTTTGCAGACGCTCGATGCGCTCGGCTTGCGAACCGATTTTGTTGTGGTAAACCACGCTGGACAATTTCGGCAGGCGGCTTTCCAAAGTCGCTTTTTGGTCTTGTTTGTAGAAGAACTCGGCATCAGACAGGCGCGCGCGCAATACGCGTTCGTTGCCTTGGATGATGTGTGACGGATCTTCGGTTTGCAGGTTGGAGACCAGCAGGAAGCGGTTCATCAGTTTGCTGTTTTGATCGAGCAGCGGGAAGTATTTTTGGTTTTGCTGCATGGTCAGAATCAAGCATTCTTGAGGCACGGCGAGGAAGTGTTCTTCAAAACCGGCTTCCAATACCACAGGCCATTCGACCAATGCAGTCACTTCGTCCAACAATGCTTCATCAGCGGCAACCGTCGCGTTCAGACGGCCTGCCTGCTCGTTCAAGGCCGTCTGAATAGCGGCTTTGCGTTCGGCAAACGAGGCTTCCACTTTGCCTTGCTCGCGCATCTGTGCAGCGTAGTTGTCGGCGTTTTCAATGGTGATTTCGCCGCTGGAGAGGAAGCGGTGTCCCAAGGTTTGATTGCCGCTTTGCAGGCCTAAAACGCTGACGTTTACGATGTCGCCGCCGTGCAGCACAATCAGCCCGTGAACGGGGCGCACGAAAGTAAACGTGCTGCTGCCCCAACGCATTACTTTCGGAATCGGCAGCTTCTTAACAGCTTGATTGATAATGTCTTCCAAGAGTTCGCCCAACGGTTTGCCAGTTTGGACATATTCGTAGGCGTACACATCCTGCTTGCCGTCGTGGACGATGGTCAAGTCTTCGATTTTCGCCCCCGCACCGCGCGCAAAACCTTCCAAAGCCTTGGTCGGCGCGCCGTCTTTCATGGCATTCGCCACAGCCGGGCCTTTTTTCACGATTTTTTGGTCGGCTTGAACGGCCTTCACGTTTTTGACTTGAACGGCCAAACGGCGCGGAGAAGCATAGGCAGTGTATTCGGCTGCGCCGTCAATCAGTTGCGCTTTTTCCAAGCCTTCGGCAACGGAAGCGGCAAAATGGTTGCCCAGATTATTGAGGGCTTTTGGCGGGAGTTCTTCAGTGAGAAGTTCGATTAAAAGGGTTTGGGTCATCATTCGGCTTTCTTTGAATTTGGTTAATCTGCCTGTTTATAGGTTTCGCTGTAATTTTCCCAGCCGTCATCCCCATAAAAACCATCAACCAGCGGGGTGGCGTACAAAGTGGCGACATCTTCACGGCCTGCCAGCCAAGAGATAATGGCCTTTTTCTCGGTTTCGCCCAAGCCTCGGGCGCCGGATTTTTGAAACAGGCACGAAAAATCGCCGCAATCGCCCCCACCCGCCATTTCCAAGCCGTTTACCACAAGATACGCGATAAGCTCGTCCATAAAACGGCCAAACGCTTCGGCATCATCCGCAGATTGATGCAAACTGCCTTGAACGCTGAAAATCAATGTTTGAAACTCGCCCAAATGCAGCTTTTTATGCTGGCGGCGGTTCATTTTGTGCAGGCGTTTCCTGCTTGGGGTGCGGAAATAGACAGGCATGATTTTCCTAAAATATATAATGGTTTACGGACGGCTGCCATATCGGGCCGCCCGAACGTAAAAAATCGTCGCCCCCTTAGGCGGCATTTGCCTTCATTAAGGGAAAGCCCAGTTTTTCGCGGCTTTCGACATATTTTTGCGCCACAGCGCGGCTCAACGCGCGGATGCGGCCGATGTAGGTGGCGCGCTCGGTAACGGAAATGGCACCGCGTGCGTCTAATAGGTTGAACGTATGCCCCGCTTTGAGGACGAGCTCGTAGGCAGGCAAGGCAAGGCTGGCGTTTTCTTCGGCGAGCAGGCGTTTGGCTTGTGCTTCGTAGTCGTTGAACTGGCGCAGCAGCCAATCAGCATCGCTGTATTCGAAGTTGTAGGTGGATTGTTCGACTTCGTTTTGGTGGTACACGTCGCCGTAAGTTACTGTATTCCCGTCCAGCGTTTTTGCCCAAACGAGGTCATAGACGTTTTCTACGCCTTGCAGGTACATCGCCAAGCGCTCAATGCCGTAGGTGATTTCGCCGAGTACGGGCGTGCAGTCGATGCCGCCGACTTGTTGGAAATAGGTGAACTGGGTTACTTCCATGCCGTTGAGCCAAACTTCCCAGCCCAAGCCCCATGCGCCGAGGGTGGGATTTTCCCAGTCGTCTTCGACGAAGCGGATGTCGTGGACTTTAGGGTCTATGCCCAATTCGCGCAGGGAATCAAGATAGAGGTCTTGAATATTGGCGGGGGCGGGTTTGAGCGCGACTTGGAATTGATAATAGTGTTGCAAGCGGTTGGGGTTGTCGCCGTAGCGGCCGTCTTTGGGTCGGCGGCTGGGTTGGACGTAGGCGGCAAACCAAGGCTCGGGGCCGAGTGCGCGCAGGCAGGTGGCGGGGTGGGAAGTACCTGCGCCGACTTCCATGTCGAAAGGTTGGATGACGGTGCAGCCTTTGTCTGCCCAAAATGTTTGCAGTTTAAAGATGATTTGTTGAAAGGTGAGCATGACTTATTGTTCGATAAAATAAAGGTTTTATTTTACTGTTTCCATAGCCGCTTGAATAGATTTATCTCGAAGACAGCCTGATTTGAAACCAGGGGATGGATAATTTTTTAATTTAAATCCGGAAAATAAAAAGCACGGCCAAACGACCGTGCTTTCCCAAACCACACAAGTTTTATTTTTTGTGCGAACGGATATAGTCCAAAGTCTTGAGCTGTGCAATTGCGGCAGCCAATGCCTTGTATGCCTCTACCAAATCCTTATCGTCTTTGGCTTGAGAGATACCGGCTTCGGCAGCTTTTTTCGCCTCTTCCGCACGTGCCTGATCCATCTCCGCACTACGGACGGCAACGTCCGCCAAAACGGTAACTTTATCAGGTTGAACTTCCAAGACGCCACCGGAAACAGCAACCAGGACCTCCTTATCCTCGCCGGGAACAGTCAAACGCAAAGCTCCCGGCCGCACCAAACTCATAATCGGCTCGTGTCGCGGGTAAATACCAAGCTCACCTTGAACGGTCGGAACCACTACAAAGCTGGCTTCGCCCGAATAGATGTTTTGCTCGCTACTGACCACTTCAACTTGCATGACGCTCATGCCGACCTCCTTAGTTTAAGGTTTTCGCTTTCTCTACTGCTTCTTCAATGCTGCCGACCATATAGAATGCCTGCTCGGGCAGATGATCGTATTCGCCGTTCAAAATGGCTTTGAAACCGGCAATAGTATCGCGCAGAGCGACATATTTGCCTGGAGAACCTGTAAACACTTCGGCAACGTGGAACGGTTGAGACAGGAAGCGTTGGATTTTACGGGCACGCATTACAGTCAGTTTGTCTTCGTCAGACAATTCGTCCATACCCAGAATGGCGATGATGTCGCGCAATTCTTTGTATTTTTGCAGAGTAGACTGTACACCGCGCGCTACGTCGTAGTGCTCTTGACCCAATACCATCGGATCCAATTGGCGTGAAGTAGAATCAAGCGGGTCAACTGCCGGGTAAATACCCAAAGAGGCAATATCACGGCTCAATACGACGGTGGCGTCCAAGTGGGCGAAAGTTGTCGCCGGAGACGGGTCAGTCAAGTCATCCGCAGGTACATATACGGCTTGGATGGAAGTAATGGAACCGGTTTGGGTAGAGGTAATACGCTCTTGCAAACGACCCATTTCTTCAGCTAATGTCGGTTGGTAACCCACTGCAGAAGGCATACGGCCCAACAGTGCAGATACTTCGGTACCGGCCAAAGTGTAACGGTAGATGTTGTCAACGAAGAACAATACGTCGCGACCTTTACCGTTTTCGTCTTTTTCGTCACGGAAGTATTCGGCCATAGTCAAACCGGTCAAAGCAACGCGTAGACGGTTGCCCGGAGGTTCGTTCATTTGGCCATACACCATGGCTACTTTATCCAATACGTTGGAATCTTTCATCTCGTGGTAGAAGTCGTTACCTTCACGGGTACGCTCACCCACACCTGCGAATACGGACAGACCGCTGTGCGCTTTGGCGATGTTGTTAATCAATTCCATCATGTTCACGGTTTTGCCCACACCGGCACCACCGAACAGACCTACTTTACCGCCTTTAGCAAACGGACACAGCAAGTCGATCACTTTAATACCGGTTTCCAACAATTCGGTAGCTGAAGACAACTCGTCGAATTTCGGAGCAGTTTGGTGAATGGCACGGCTTTTGTCGGTATCGATCGGACCTGCTTCATCAACGGGCGTACCCAATACGTCGACAATACGACCCAATGTACCTTTACCTACCGGCACAGTGATTGGCGCACCAGTATTGCTTACAGACATACCGCGTTTAAGGCCATCTGAACTACCCATTGCAATAGTACGGACAACGCCGTCGCCCAGAAGCTGTTGAACCTCCAGAGTCAGACCGTTCTCGTCCAATTTCAGGGCATCGTAAACATGCGGGATAGCGTCGCGTGGAAATTCCACGTCAACCACCGCACCAATAACTTGTACGATTTTGCCTTGGCTCATTATCGTATCCTAATTTCCTGTTCAGGCTTCAGACGGCATTAAACTGCCGCTGCACCTGCTACAATTTCTGACAATTCTGTGGTAATCGCGGCTTGACGCGATTTGTTGTACACCAAGCGCAACTCTTTAATGGCATTGCCTGCGTTGTCGGTTGCGGCTTTCATCGCTACCATACGCGCGGCTTGTTCGGATGCCATGTTGTCGCTCAATGCCTGATAAACCACAGACTCTAAATAGCGGCGAACCAAATATTCCAATACGGCGACAGGACTCGGCTCGTAGCGGTATTCCCAAGCGAATGAAGAATGACCCGCTTTGTCGTCAATAACATTTTCACCGATAGGCAGCAACACTTCCATACGCGGCTCTTGGCGCATCGTGTTGATAAAACATGAGTAAACCATATGGATACGGTCTAATTCATGCTTTTCATAACATTGGAAGATTTCGGTCAAAGGGCCAAGCAACGCCTCCATTTTTGGGGTGTCGCCCAAATTAGTTGCGCTGGCAATAACATTCAAACCGATGCTTTGGCATGCAGCCAAACCTTTGCTACCCAGGCACACGACTTCGACTTCGATGCCTTGTTCCTGATACTCTTGAACTTGCGCCAAAAACTTTTTCAGTACGTTTGCGTTCAAGCCACCGCACAAACCTTTATCCGAGGTAATCAAAATGAAACCGGCACGACGCACTTCGCGGTGCGGCTCCAACAATTTGATACCATGATCGGCATTAGTCTGTGCAAGATGGCTCATCACTGTACGCACTTTTTCGGCGTACGGACGCGCCAAGCGCATCCGGTCTTGAGTCTTCCGCATTTTAGAGGTCGACACCATTTGCATCGCTTTAGTGATCTTTTGGGTATTTTGAACACTACGGATTTTGGTGAGAATCTCTTTTCCGACTGCCATTTCAGACTCCTTTCATCTCAATACTTATGCTTGGTAAGCGTAAGAAGATTTGAAAGATTTCATGGCTTCGGTCAATGCTTTTTCGCTTTCGTCAAACATTGCGCCTGATGCATTAATCGCTTCCAGAACCTCAGGATGTTGCGTACGTACGAAACTCAAGAATTCTGCTTCGAAAGCCAAGGCTTTGGATACCGGAACATCTGCGTAAGAACCGTTGTTGATCGCCCACAAAGTCAATGCCATTTCGGCAGTGTTCAATGTGCTGAATTGTTTTTGTTTCATCAATTCAGTAACCACTTCACCGTGTTGCAGCTGTTTGCGTGTTGCTTCGTCCAAATCGGAAGCAAATTGCGAGAACGCCGCCAATTCACGGTACTGTGCCAACGCCAAACGGATACCGCCACCCAGTTTTTTGATGACTTTGGTTTGTGCTGCACCACCCACGCGCGATACGGAAATACCGGCATTGATTGCAGGACGGATACCGGCGTTGAACAAGTCGGTTTCCAAGAAGATTTGGCCGTCTGTAATCGAAATTACGTTGGTTGGTACGAATGCTGATACGTCACCGGCTTGGGTTTCAATAATTGGCAACGCAGTCAGAGAACCGGTTTTGCCTTTTACTTCACCATTGGTCAGTTTTTCAACTTCGTTTTCGCTGACGCGAGCCGCACGTTCCAACAGACGGGAGTGCAGATAGAATACGTCGCCAGGATATGCTTCACGACCAGGAGGACGGCGCAACAGCAGGGAAATTTGACGGTATGCAACGGCTTGTTTAGACAAGTCATCATACACGATCAATGCATCTTCACCGCGGTCACGGAAGAATTCACCCATGGTACAACCGGAGTAAGGAGCGATGTATTGCAGTGCAGCGGCTTCAGAAGCAGTTGCAGCAACCACGATAGTATGTTCCATCGCGCCATGCTCTTCCAATTTGCGTACTACGTTGGCAATAGAAGATGCTTTTTGACCGATAGCCACATAAATACAGATAACGCCTGTACCTTTTTGGTTAACGATGGCATCCAGTGCTACGGCTGTTTTACCGGTTTGACGGTCACCAATAATCAACTCACGTTGGCCACGACCAACCGGAACCATAGAGTCAATGGCTTTCAGACCGGTTTGCATTGGTTGGTCAACCGATTTACGCGCAATCACACCCGGTGCGATTTTTTCGATTGGAGCAGTCAATGTTGTGTTGATTGGACCTTTACCATCGATAGGACGACCCAATGCATCAACTACGCGGCCAACCAATTCGCGACCAATCGGCACTTCCAAAATACGGCCGGTACAAGTAACTGTATCGCCTTCTTTAATGTGTTCGTACTCACCCAACACTACGGCACCGACGGAGTCGCGCTCCAAGTTCATGGCCAGACCGAAAGTGTTACCGGGGAATTCGAGCATCTCACCTTGCATCGCGTCTGACAAGCCATGAATGCGCACAATGCCGTCTGTAACAGAAACGACAGTACCACGGGTACGCACTTCTGTATTGACGGACAGATTTTCGATTTTGGCTTTAATCAAATCGCTAATTTCAGCAGGATTAAGCTGCATGAAAACTCTCCTAATTTGTCATAGTCGCATACAAAGCATTCAGCTTGCCTTGTACGGACAAATCCAAGACCTGATCACCCACCTCTACTTTGATGCCGCCGATTAATTCAGGGGCAACTTTAGCCACCACATCCAATTTGCTGTTGAAGCGTTTTGTCAGGATATCGGTAACATCGGCCAGCTGCTGAGAACTGAGCTCATACGCGCTGTAAATTACTGCCGATTTCGTATTGTTGTGTATCAAGGTCAAATCTTGATATTGGGCATAAATTTCCGGTAATACCAGCAAACGCTTTTGTTCGGCCAAAACGGTAATAAAATTTGCCAATTCGACATTTTTGATACCGACAAGACCTTTGAGCGTTTCTGCCTTTTCGGAAGCTCCCGTTTCCGGCTGCTCGATGAAAGCGATGACTTTCTCATCTTGAACAACCGCTGCGAGTTCTTTCAGTTCGCCCAACCAAGACTCGATTTGGTTTTTTTCCTGAGCCAGACTAAACAATGCTTTCGCATAAGGTCTGGCAATCGTTGCGAACTCTGCCATAAGATTACAGCTCCTGTTTTAAGGCACTGAGCAAATCTGCATGTTTGGAAGCATCAACTTCTTTACGCAGGATAGATTCCGCACCTTTAACAGCCAATGAAGCAACCTGTTCGCGCAACACTTCGCGTGCACGGTTAACTTCTTGCTCTACATCAGCTTTTGCTTGGGCTGCAATGCGTGCTGCTTCATGAGAAGCTTGCTCTTTAGCTTCTTCTACAATTTTTGCAGCACGTTTTTCGGCGTTGGCAACCATTTCGGTTACCTGATGACGCCCTTCGGCCATAAGTTCTGCAACTTTTTTCTCTGCCTGCTCAAAATCGCTCTTACCGCGCTCGGCGGCAGCCAAGCCCTCGGCGATTTTTGCGGCACGCTCATCCAATGCTTTGGCAATCGGAGGCCATACGAATTTCATCGTAAACCAAACCAAGCCAAAGAAAACTAGGATTTGCGCAAATAAGGTTGCATTAATATTCACGTTACTTAACCTTCGTATCTGGGTTAATCAAACAGACGGTAAGCCTGTATCTGAACGGATTTCTCCGTCTTGATTACGCAGCACCAAACGGGTTAACGAAGGCGAACAACAGGGCAATAGCCACACCGATCAAGAATGCCGCGTCAATCAGACCAGCGATCAAGAACAGTTTGGTTTGCAGAGGACCAATCAGCTCAGGTTGACGAGCAGAAGATTCCAAATATTTAGAACCGACCATTGCGATACCGATAGAGGCACCCAGTGCGCCCAATGCAACGATCAAACCACATGCGATAGCAATCAAACCCATTTTAAACTCCTTAAAGAAACAAAGGTTAAACTACAAAAACAAACTACTTAGGAAAATCAGTGCGCATCATGTGCCTGTCCGATATAGACAAACGCCAATGCCATAAAAATAAACGCCTGCAAGGTAATAACCAGAATATGGAAAATCGCCCATGCCAATCCGGCAATAATGTGGAAGACAAACAGAATCGGATCCATCACTTCAACGCTGCCAGAAGCTGCCCAAGCACCGCCAAGCAAGGCTATCAACAAGAATACCAACTCGCCAGCATACATATTGCCGAACAACCGCATACCGTGGGATACGGTTTTAGAAAGAAACTCGACCAAATTCAGCAGGAAGTTCGCAGGTGCGAGTTTTGCACCGAAAGGCGCGCTAAACAGTTCGTGAAACCAGCCGCCGAACCCTTTAATTTTGATATTGTAATAAATACAGATAAGCAACACTCCGACGGCAAGAGCCAAAGTAGTATTCAAATCAGCGGTAGGCACAACACGCAACAGGGCGTGATGATTACCGGTCAGATGCTGCCAAACCCACGGTAACAGGTCAACAGGCAGCATATCCATCGCGTTCATCAGGAAAATCCAGACAAAAAGTGTCAAACCCAAAGGGGCGATGGCTTTTCTAGACTGTTCATTGTGGATGATGCTCTTACACATATCGTCCACAAACTCGAACAAGATTTCCACTGCAGCCTGGAAACGTCCGGGAACGCCTGCTGTTGCTTTTTTTGCACCACGCCACAACAGGAAGCTGCCGATTACGCCCAACAGAGCGGCGAAGAAAATCGCATCCAGATTAATAAACGAGAAATCGGCAATATTTTTCAGGCCCTGACCCTGAGTAACATCCGACAAACTGGTCAAGCTCTGTAAATGGTGCTTGATGTAGTCGGCAGCGGTAATGGTTTCACCTGCCATAATCTTTCACTCTCAACAATACTAAAAAAACCAGATGGCTGACACCGATCAACCCCATCAGAAACGGGGCAAACACCAGCGATTGATGCCATATTGAAAACATGGCGAACATGGACAACAGCGACAGCACTACTTTTAAAATCTCTCCGAAGACGTACATCCTGCTTTGCAGGAAGGGATCCCCACTGAAAAGTTTTAAAAGTAAAACTGCAACAAGCGTGGGAAGCAGATAGGACAGGCCGCCGCCGATTGCCGATAGAAACCCCGAATACCCCCATATAACAAGGGAAACTAGAGAACATACGGATAATACTGCAAATTGCAGGATAATAATCTGCTTCATAAAAAAGAATGATTCCACCTCGGATTTGAGGCGCGGCTAATATAATTTAGAAGCCTTCTTACGTCAAGCAATATGTTAATCTTTGTGAAACTCGCCACCGATACAGACAAGCGGCTCCCCAAAATTCAACTCCGCTATTCTAACACATATTACATATGATTACAGGATATTGAGGAGCTTGTCCGAAATTTCTTTACACTTTTAATATTCTTACGTGATTTGTTTGCTTTACATGGAAATAATAAAAAATCAACGCGAAATTATAGCAGTTTATCGGTCGGATTGTCGGCAGTTTGGGGAGTTTGCTCAATAAATAAAAGGTCGTCTGAAAATATTTTCAGACGACCTTTTTCGAATAAAGGATTAGCAGCGACCTGCCGCTTTAAGCAAGGCATTGCATTGATCTTTGCCTTTGTGCGCTCCGCCACCCGAACAAATTGCATCGGAAGTGGTAACGCCGATTGTGCCGGTTACACTGGTAACGTAGCACTGGCTCACGCGTTTACCCACAGTTGCGGTAAAGTTGATGCGTATGCCTTCATTGCTGCGGTTGCTAATTTTTACGGCATCGGGGCTGGTGCCCAAAGCAAACGCGGCACGTTCCTGGAGTTTCTGGTCGGAAACGGTTACATTATTGATTAAGCCGCAACCTGCTAATGCCAACGCAACGAACGCAGCTAAAACTATGATACGTGTGTTCATAATTTCCTCGAAAATTAAAAATGAAAACAGGAAAACGATTCTTACGTGAAGCAGAAAAAAAATGTCAAGGGAATTATATTTCCCACTTAAAATCTGGAAAGCTATTCTCTATATTTCAGACGGCATTTTGCACAAAATTAAGGCTGGTAATCTATTCCCAACTGCTCCAACAGGTGGCCGAACGTTTCGGGTGTATCGAAATACAGGACAATCCTGCCTTTTTTGTGGTTAACGGTTTTGACTTCAGCGTTGACACCCAGCCTTTCAGTCAGCAAATCGTTAAGGCGGCTGATGTCGGAAGCAGTATTTTTTTTGGGTTCGGACTGTTTGTTCTGATGGGCAATTTGGCTGCGGCGTTCGACTTCGCGCACCGACCAGCCGTTTTTAACGGCCTTTTGCGCCAACTCAAGCTGTTCTACGACGGGGAGGGTCAGCAACGCACGGGCATGCCCCATTTCCAAGCGGCGTTGGTAAAGCATTTCCTGCACGGGTTCGGGCAGGCTTAAAAGGCGCAGGCTGTTGGAAATCGCACTTCGGCTTTTGCCGACGGCTTTGGCTATGGTTTCGTGGGTTAGTCCGAACTCGTCGGCAAGACGTTTCAACCCCTGCGCTTCTTCGATAGGGTTGAGATTCTCTCGCTGAAGGTTTTCTATCAACCCCATAGCCAGTGCGGTTTCGTCGCTGATAGTCTTGATAACGACGGGGATTTCGGTCAGACCGGCAAGCTGGGAGGCGCGCCATCGCCGCTCCCCCGCAATCAGTTCATACCGGGACAAACCGTGTTCCCGCACAATGACGGGCTGTATCACGCCTTGTGCTTTAATCGAATCCGCCAGCTCCTGCAAGGCTTCGTCATCGATTTGAACACGCGCCTGATAGCGGCCGGGCTGGATATCTTTAACTGCAACCGTGGTCAATCGGTCGCCGCTGCTGTTGTCTGCGCCGTTGGCGAGCAGCGAATCCAAACCGCGCCCCAATCCGCCTTTTACTTTTGCCATGCCTTTCTCCCTTACGTGTTCAAATGTAATGATAAAGTCGGTATTTTATCGGATATTGAGTGTTGCCGACAATTTGTATCCGTGTTTATCTCGAATCGTTTTTTTCACTATAATAACCGCTTTGCCGCTGCCTGCGGCATAACGGAAAGGCGGATGATGACTCGACGGTTGATTGTCGGTATCAGCGGGGCAAGCGGCTTTGCTTACGGCATTAAAGCATTGCGGCTTCTGCTTACGCAAGATGTCGAAACGCACCTTGTGGTATCGAAAGGTGCGGAGATGGCCCGGACTTCGGAAACGGATTATACGAAAGACGAAGTATATGCCTTGGCTGACTTCGTCCATCCGATTGGCAATATCGGGGCATGTATTGCCAGCGGTACGTTTAAAACGGACGGGATGCTGGTTGCACCCTGTTCGATGAGGACGCTTGCCTCTGTCGCACACGGCTTCGGCGACAATCTGCTGACACGTGCGGCGGATGTGGTTTTGAAGGAAAGGCGGCGGCTGGTACTGATGGTCCGCGAAGCACCGTTGAACCTTGCCCATCTGGAGAATATGAAACGGGTAACAGAAATGGGCGGCGTGGTGTTTCCCCCTGTTCCTGCGATGTACCGCAAACCGCAAACTGCAGACGATATTGTTACACACAGTGTTGCACACGCTTTGTCGCTTTTCGGAATCGATACGCCGGATTCGGCGGAATGGCAGGGGATAGCGGACTAAAGGACAAAAATGCCGTCTGAACACGGATACGGTTCAGACGGCATCATTTTATACAACGGCCTTATTTGGCGGTACCCTCATTCCATACTGCAGGGTATTTGTAGCCCTCGAAGCGTTTGTGCGCGTAGGCTTTGAACTCGTCGGAGTTATAGGCCTCGGTTACGTCTTTAAGCCATTGGCTGTCTTTGTCGGCAGTCTTGACGGCAGACCAGTTGACATAAGCAAAGCTCGGCTCTTGGAACAGGGCTTCGGTCAGCTTCATGCCGCTGCTCATGGCGTAGTTACCGTTAACGACGGCAAAATCGACGTCGGCACGGCTGCGCGGCAGTTGCGCGGCTTCAAGCTCGACGATTTTGATATTTTTCAGGTTTTCGGCAATATCCGCTTTGGATGCAGTCAGCGGATTGATGCCGTCTTTGAGTTTAATCCAACCCAATTCGTTGAGCATGACTAAAGCACGGGCAAAATTGGACGGGTCGTTGGGTGCGGATACGGTGCTGCCGTCTTTGACTTCTTCCAGCGATTTCAGTTTGCCCGGATACAATCCCAAAGGTGCGGTCGGCACTTGGAAGGCTTCGGTGATGTCCAGATTGTGTTCTTTTTTGAAGTCGTCAAGATAAGGTTTGTGTTGGAAGATGTTGATGTCCAACTCGCCCTCCGCCAATGCCAGATTCGGGCGCACATAGTCGGTAAATTCAACCAGTTTGACGGTGTATCCTTTTTTCTCCAACGCAGGTTGGATTTGGTCTTTGACCATATCGCCGAAGTCGCCGACCGTTGTACCGAAGACGATTTCTTTTTTCTCCGCGCCGTTATTGGCTGAAGAGGCGGCAGCAGAGGCTGCGGGCGCGCTGTCTTTTTGACCGCCGCAAGCCGCCAAAATAAGCGCGAGTGTGGCGGCAGAAAGGGTTTTGAAGAAGTTTGTCATGTTATCTCCTGATATGTGGGAAAGTTTCAAACTAAAACTGCAGGCAATAAATCCGCCATGGTTTGGCATTCAGACGGCATTTGCCGCAGAAAAGATTCTATAGCATTTTTAACAGTACGGCGGATATTTCATCCCGCCGTATCGTCCTCAGACCTGAAGGCCGGCTTCATCCGGGCTTCAGACGGCATTTTAGGTTTAACGTTTGTCCAATTTCCGCGCCAATGCGTTGCCGATGCTTTGAATCAGGATAACGAGCAGCACGAGGATGGCGACGATGAAAATAATGACTTCGGTTTGGTAGCGGTAGTAGCCGTAGCGGATGGCGAGGTCGCCCAAACCGCCGCCGCCGATCATACCTGCCGCCGCGCTGTATGAGAGCAGACCGATGGCAAGGACGGTGATGCTGGAAACCATGCCCGCGCGCGCTTCGTTCAAGAGGACTTTGCGGACGATGGCAAGCGGCGATGCGCCCATGGCGGTGGCGGCTTCAATCACGCCTTTGGGGACTTCGCGCAGGTTTTGTTCCACCAGTCGGGCGAAGTAAAACAGGCCGGACACGCTCAATACCAGCGAGGCGGCAATCGGGCCGATGGTGCTGCCGACGATGGCGCGAGTGGCGGGTATCATGGCAATCATCAGGATGACGAAGGGGAAGGCGCGCATCAGGTTGACTAAGTTGTCGAGCAGGAAATTCACCGGCTTGTTGTAATGCAGCTGGCGGTTGGAAGTCACGAAAAGCAATACGCCCAACAGGGTGCCGAAGATGACGGCAATCGTGGTGGACAGCCCGACCATAACGAAGGTTTCGCCCAAAGCGCGGACGATTTCGTCTTTCATGCCGACGATGGTGGAAACGGCTTGTTCGAATGTTAAGTCTGCCATATCAGTCCTCCCGAATCAGTTCGCGCCCGATTTCGGATTGGGCGTGGATTTGGTTGCCGCGTACTTCGACGATTTCCACCACTTTGCCTTTATCCAAGAGGGCGGCGCGGTCGCACAGGCGGCGGATGACGCTCATTTCGTGGGTTACAATGACGATGGTAACGTTGAAGCGTTTGTTGATGTCTTCCAAACATTCCAAGACGCTGCGCGTGGTGGCGGGATCGAGGGCGGAAGTGGGTTCATCGGCGAGGATGACTTGGGGTTTGGGCGCGAGCGCGCGGGCGATGCCGACGCGTTGTTTCTGCCCGCCTGAAAGCTGGGCAGGGTAGTGGTCAGCGCGTTCGGTCAGGCCGACGATTTCAAGGCATTCTTTAACACGTTCTTTGATTTTTTCAGACGACCATCCGGCGATTTCCAAAGGAAAGGCGACATTGTCAGCAACGGTACGGTTGCTCAAAAGATTGAACTGTTGAAACACCATGCCGATATTCTGCCGCGCCTGACGCAATGCGGCGGCATCGAGCGCAGTCAGCTCTTGTCCGCAAACGTTGACCTTGCCCGTGTCGGGACGTTCCAACAGGTTAATCAGGCGCAACAGGGTGGATTTGCCCGCGCCAGAATAGCCCATCAGACCGAAAATTTCGCCGTCTTTTATTTCCAAATGCGTCGGCTCGACGGCGGCAAACCATGCTTTGTCGCGCGTCTGATAGCGTTTGGAAACATTATTCAAGATAATCATCGTTTTTTTCCATACAACAACGCCCGATGTCGGGCACAACGGGCGTAAAAGATAAAGCTGAAATTGTCGGAACGCTTTAGCTGTTATGCCCGCAAGCTGTGTCAAATCGGCAAGTTAGTTTCCGTATGATACTATCGGGAAAGTATTTTTTTGTC
Organism: Neisseria sp. RH3002v2f; assembly: GCF_014596375.1. NCBI lineage: Bacteria > Pseudomonadati > Pseudomonadota > Betaproteobacteria > Neisseriales > Neisseriaceae > Neisseria > Neisseria sp. RH3002v2f. Next base: position 6,311 of record NZ_MAYZ01000001.1, on the reverse strand, counting down.
AACAAAACCGATTGACGGCAGAAGCCCAAACGATACCGCGCGATATCCCCTGAATGTGCAACACCACACGCCAAAACGGTAAATTATTGAAAAATATATTTTATGATACCAAAAGTGTTCTGAAAGCAATGCATTTTCAGCATATAATCCAGAAAATGCCGGTTCAGACGGCATCTTATCTTCCAACCCTGATTGTTTCAGGGTTTCAATTTTTAAGGAAATTCGATGCATCCATTCATTCTAAAGCATTCACTGCCACTGCTTGCTGCTTTGGCACTCGCCGCATGCTCTTCGACAAACGCGCCCGGAGGCGAGATAAAGGCCGCCGAATCATCGGCCGTTCCGTCCCGCCCTGCCGAACCTGAAGAAAAAACATTGGAAGATTACCGCAACTACCCTTCTGCGCTTGATGCGGCAAAACAGAACAACGATGCCGCCGTCGCAGCCTATTTGGAAAATACCGGCAACAGTGCGATGACGGAAAATGTCCGCAACGAGTGGCTCAAATCCTTAGGCGCACGCAAGCAGTGGAAACTATTTGAACAAGAATACGCCAAACTCGAACCTGAGGGACGCACCCAAGAAGTCGAATGCTATGCCGACTTGAAACGCAACGACTACGGACGTGCCGCCGAACTGGTCAAAAATACGGGCAAACTGCCTTCGGGCTGCACTAAACTGTTGGAACAGGCAGCCGCATCCGGCTTGTTGGACGGCAACGATGCCTGGAGGCGTGTTCGCGGACTGTTAGCCAACAGCCAAACCACAGACGCACGCAATCTGGCAGCCGCATTGGGCAGCCCGCTTGATGCCGGCACTCAAGGATCGCGCGAATACGCCCTGTTGAACGTCATCGGCAAAGAAGCACGCAAATCGCCAAATGCCGCCGCCCTGCTGTCCGAAATGGAAAACAGTTTAAGCCCCGAACAACGCAGTTTCGCGTGGGGCGTACTGGGGCAGCATCAATCGCAAAACCTCAATGTACCCGCCGCCTTAGACTATTACGGCAAAGTTTCCGACCGCAGACAACTGACCGACGACCAAATCGAATGGTACGCCCGTGCCGCCATGCGTGCCCGACGTTGGGACGAACTGGCTTCCGTTATCTCGCATATGCCCGAAAAACTGCAAAAAAGCCCGACCTGGCTCTACTGGCTGGCACGCAGCCATGCTGCGCTGGGTAACTTGCAGCAGGCGGCAAAACTCTATGAACAGGCAGCCGCAACAGGTAGAAATTTTTATGCCGTACTGGCAGGGGAAGAGTTGGGTCGGAAAATCGATACGCGCAACAATGTGCCCGATGCCGACACAAACAGCGTCCGCTGCATGTCGGAAGACGGTGCAGTCAAACGCGCACTGGTATTGTTCCAAAACAGCCAATCCGCCGGCGATGCAAAAATGCGCCGTCAGGCTCAGGCGGAATGGCGTTTTGCCACACGCGGCTTCAATGAGGACAACCTACTGACCGCCGCGCAAACCGCATTTGACCATAAGTTTTACGACATGGCGATCAACAGCGCAGAACGCACCGACCATAAACTCAACTACACATTGCGCTACATTTCGCCGTTTAAAGACACTGTAATCCGCCACGCGCAAAATGCCGATGTCGATCCGGCGTGGGTTTACGGCCTGATTCGTCAAGAAAGCCGTTTCGTCATGGGCGCGCAATCCGGCGTGGGCGCGCAGGGGCTGATGCAGGTCATGCCTGCCACAGCACGCGAAATTGCCGGCAAAATCGGTATGGATGCCGCACAACTTTACACCGCCGACGGCAATATCCGTATGGGAACGTGGTATATGGCGGACACCAAACGCCGCCTGCAAAACAACGAAGTCCTCGCTACCGCAGGCTATAACGCCGGCCCCGGCAGGGCGCGCCGATGGCAGGCGGATATCCCCCTTGAGGGTGCGGTATATGCCGAAACCATCCCGTTTTCCGAAACGCGAGACTATGTCAAAAAAGTGATGACCAATGCCGCCTACTATGCCAGCCTCTTCGGGACACCGTACGTTCCGCTCAAACAGCGTATGGGCACCGTTCCTGCACGCTGACGTATCGATGCCGTCTGAAAGAAAACACCCTAAAGCCCCAGGCGGCATTTTTATCAAACCACATTGACACTAAACCGCAAATATAAGAGAATCGGAAAATTATTTTTTTCTGCTTTTTTAAGTTAAGCAGTTCACGGCATAAGCCGACCTGTGAGGAGGTGATGTTTCCATCACGGCGCGTATCCCGCCGCCGAAAGGCACAGCGATACGGAAAACCTACAACACCGTCTGCCCTACCCTTTCCATCGATATTATGGGCAGATGAAACAACAGAATTTATTAAAGGAAATAAAATGCCTGCAATCCGCGTAAAAGAGAATGAACCATTTGAAGTTGCCATGCGCCGTTTCAAACGCGCCGTAGAAAAAACCGGTCTGCTGACCGAGCTGCGCGCCCGCGAAGCCTACGAAAAACCGACTACCGAACGCAAACGCAAAAAAGCGGCAGCCGTAAAACGCCTGCAAAAACGCCTGCGCAGCCAACAACTGCCTCCTAAAATGTACTAAACATCCAAGCAGTACAGATTACAGGTCAGCCCTGTGATATGAGGACACACCGCAAGACCTGCTCTGCGGTGTGTTTCGTTTATCGCCTGACAGCAAGCCCATTTTCCGCCAGCAACACACGGATTGCCGTTATTAACCATTAACCAAACTCGGAAGCCCGACAGTACGAACCGGTTGATACCGGATATGTCCTGACAATACCCACCCTACCGACACACAAAAACTTACCATCCTTATGTACGGGGATTGATTCACCTTCCCTTAACCTTAGAATCCGAATCTGAAACCCTTCCCAGCGAGAACATCATGAGCCTGAAAATCCGCCTTACCGAAGACATGAAAACAGCTATGCGTGCCAAAGATCAATTGTCGCTCGGCACCATCCGCCTTATCAACGCCGCCATCAAACAGTTTGAGGTGGACGAACGCACCGAAGCGGACGATGCCAAAATCACCGCCATCCTGACCAAAATGGTCAAACAGCGCAAAGACAGCGCAAAAATCTATACTGAAGCCGGCCGCCAGGATTTGGCAGACAAAGAAAACGCCGAAATCGAGGTACTACACCGCTACCTTCCCCAAATGCTTTCCGCCGACGAAATCCGTAGCGAGGTCGAAGCTGCCGTTGCCGAAATCGGCGCGGCAGGTATGGCGGATATGGGTAAAGTCATGGGGCTGCTGAAAACCCGCCTCGCAGGTAAAGCCGACATGGGTGAAGTCAACAAAATCTTGAAAACCGTACTAACCGCCTGATTGTATGAATATAAGGAAAAATGCCGTCTGAAGCCCATATCGCAGGTTCAGACGGCATTTTCAATGTCCCAATATCGAATTGACAGGGGCAACGCGGTTTCGATACGCCGAAACAGGTTTTGCTGATAAACGGATTCCGTTTATGCCCCATCGGATAAAATGCCGTCTGAAACACGATTCCGTTCAGACGGCATAGATTTATTTGACCAATTTCAGACCTTTTTTAGCAGGCACGGCCTGAGGCTCCGGTTCTACCGGGGAATCAGGGCTGTACTCCTCCAACTCAAACCCCATACCTTCTCCGGTCTCCCGTGCAAAAAGGCTGAGGACGTGTCCGACAGGTATCCATATGTCGTGTGCCTTTCCGCCGAAACGGGCAGAAAAGCTGACCCAATCGTTGTCAATTTGAAGGTTTTGGGTGGCGGTTGCGCCGATGTTGAGCATGATTTCATTGTCGCGGACATACTGCATGGGAACGCGCGTATGCTCGTTTACCCAGACAAGGATGTGAGGGGTAAAGGCGTTATCGCTGCACCATTCGCAAAGTGCGCGGAGGATATAAGGTTTGGTGGAAGTGGTCATAATGTACCCCATGATGTGCCTGAATATAGAAATGCCTGAAACCGTCAGGTTTTACAGGCATTTCAAACTTATTTGCGCATCGCCTTTTCCGCAGGTGTCAGCGCATCGATAAAGGCTTCGCGTTGGAAAATCCGTTCGGCGTATTTGAGCAGCGGCGCGGCACTTTTGCCCAATTTGATATCGTAATGGTCAAGCCGCCACAACAGCGGTGCGAGGGCGACATCAATCATGGAAAAGTCATCGCCGAGAATGTATTTGTTTTTACTGAATGAAGGGGCGAGCATGGTCAGACCGTTGCCGATGGCTTCGCGCGCTTTTGCCTGCTCCTTATTGGTGGAGGCAGGGTTCTCCAAAATTTGAACGAGGCTGAACAGTTCTTTTTCCATGCGGTACAACACCAGGCGTCCCCGGCCGCGCATAACGGGATCGCCGGGCATAAGCTGCGGATGGGGGAAACGTTCGTCAATGTATTCGTTGATGATATTGGACTCATGCAGCACCAAATCGCGCTCGACCAGTACGGGAACTTGGTTATACGGATTCATGACGGCGAGGTCTTCGGGTTTGTTGTAAATATCGACGTCTTTGATTTCAAAATCCATGCCTTTTTCGTATAAGACGAAGCGGCAGCGGTGACTGAAGGGGCAGGTAATGCCGGAATAAAGGGTCATCATGATGATTGTTGCTCCTATGTGATGCCTGTAAAACGGCTGTTTCATAAACACTTAATCGCACAATTATATGCGATTGCATACACTTAATCCAGAAATTAGAGTTAATTCACTGTTTTTAAATTGCTTTCTTAAATTTTCTGAATAAGGGCAAATCTACTGCCTTTATCGCGCGGACGCGAACCCTGCCATACCGTCTGCCAGCCCTGCGGTATATCGGCATTTTTAGGCAGTCGGGTTATACGGTAGCGGCATCGGGTATCGCCGATATGATGCGGCAATGTACCGTACTGCGTCCAGACGGTTCGTGTGTGCAGATCGCCGCTGTCTATGCTGATACACTCAATGCCGTCTGCAAGTTTCTGTTTCAATTCAGAAGAAAGCGATGCCTCCATGCCGCGTACGACCGGCGCATAGCTTTTCGCCGCGTCCAGCCACGGTAGAAACAGCGTCATCAACAGCGCCCATGTCAGGGTAACGCCTGCGGCCCAATTGGTTACTGCCTGCCTGCCGCGTATGTGCCTACGGGTAATTGCCCACAGCCACAGGGGGGTAAACAATATGGCAACGGTCATGGGAATGGGATCGATATCAGGAACATAATACGGGCTGAAATATGCGGCACGTTCGGCAAGTTTGGCGGGCCAACCGTAATTGATGGCGAAAAACCCTATCCACAGAAATACGGCAAACAGTCCGAATGTCATAACGCCGAACCAGTTGACAAAAGCCGCCGCACTGCGCCTCAGGCTGTCCAGCTGCGCCGCGCCGAACAGTGCAAGCGGCGGCAGCAGCCAAACGAGGTTATCCTGAAAACGCTGCGGATTGACGGCAAGCAGCACCATGACGGCAACCATCCAGACGACGCCCAAAATCCCCCAATCTGTCGCAAACAGGCGTGTGCGGCAAACCGTCCAAACCGCCAGCGGCAGTGCAGGCAATGCAAACCAAAGCAGATTTTTCAGATAATAAAATAAATTAAATGCCGTCTGAACGTGCTGCAAACCGCCAAAGGTGCCGAACATATGATAATCCGACCATTGTACAAACAGTGCGGGCTGCGTTTTTGCCAAGAGCAGCGGGTAAACGGTCATAAGCGGCAAAGAAAAAGCAAGTGATGCCACTGCCGTCAAAATCAAACGCCTGCTTTGCCACGGACGGAAAAACATCAGTACGGGCAAGGGCAGCATCAGGGCAAATGCTGCCGGATAACCTGCTGCCAACGACATCAGCGTCCAACCCGTACCGAGCAGGAAAGAGGCGGCAATCACACGGCGGCACGCCAAAGAATAACCGTGCAACACCAGCCCTGCGGCGGCAAAAGCGGCGGCGGCAGGATTGAGAAAGTGTACGGTCGGAATCAGCCCGATACAGCCGATAAGGATTAAAACAACGCTACGCCCGTGGTGTCTGCCCAAAAAGTTGAAACCGGCAAAACCGCAGGAAGTTAGTCCGATAACGGCAAAAAATACGCCTGCAAAGCGTGCGGCATCGTATGGGTCGGCAGCCCACGGCGACAGCAAATGTTTGAACGCGGCGGCAACCCAAAGATAAACGGGCGGTATGCCGAAGTCGGCATGCCCGAACAGATGGGCAACCAAAGGAACGCGGCTGTCTGCCAATGCTTCGACGGCGGTATAAACGGCAGGTTCGGCAGGATTCCATAAATCATGTGAAAATACACCCGGCCACAACCAGGCAAACGCCATCAACATCAGCAGCCACGGTTTTTCATGGGTTTTTG